>NZ_DAIRTR010000035.1:0-24573 GCF_036803785.1 Pelomicrobium sp.
GGCCACGACGTGGTGGTGTTCGAGAAGGCCGACCGCATCGGTGGGCTATTGCGCTATGGCATTCCTGACTTCAAGCTGGAGAAGTGGGTGATCGACCGGCGCCTTGCCCAACTCCAGGCCGAAGGTGTGCAATTCCGCCCCAACCATTACGTCGGTCCGGCGGATGGAGAGGTGAGGGGCACTTCCGTGACCACGGTCGATCCCCGCGAGCTGCTGCACGCTTTCGACGCGGTCGTGCTGGCGGGGGGGGCTGAGCAGCCCCGAGACTTGCCCATTCCGGGCCGTGAGCTCAAGGGCATCCATTTCGCCATGGAGTTTTTGCCGCTGCAAAATCGCCGTGTGGCTGGAGACCCGGACGTGCCCGAGCTGTGGGCCACGGACAAGCACGTGATCATCATCGGCGGCGGGGACACGGGCTCCGACTGCGTGGGTACGGCCAATCGGCACGGGGCCAAATCCATCACCCAGTTCGAGCTGTTGCCCATGCCCCCAGACGTGGAGCGCAATCCGGTGTGGCCCTACTGGCCAGTGCGGCTGCGTACTTCCACCTCCCATGAAGAGGGTTGCAAGCGGGAGTGGGCCGTGTCCACCCAGCGCTTTATCGGCGAGAACGGCCAGGTCAAGGCGCTGCAGGCGGTGCGGCTGCAATGGGAAAAAGACCCCGCCACCGGTCAGATGAAGATGACCGAGATCCCGGGTTCGGAGTTCGAGCTGCCCGCCGATCTGGTGCTGCTTGCCATGGGTTTCGTCGGTCCCGTGCAGAAAATCCTGGATAGTTTCGGCGTTGAGCGGGACGCTCGCGGCAACGCGAAGGCAGGCACCGAGGAACCGGGCGCGTACCGCACCTCTGTTCCCAAGGTCTTCGCCGCCGGCGACATGCGCCGCGGCCAATCGCTCATCGTGTGGGCCATCCGGGAAGGTCGCCAGTGCGCTCGGGCCGTGGATGAGTTTCTGATGGGCCACTCCGATCTGCCGCGATAACCGCGACAAATTTGCCCAAGCTCAAGAACGACACCCTGCTCAAGGCGCTGCTACGGGAGCCGACGCCCTACACCCCGATCTGGATCATGCGCCAGGCGGGGCGTTACCTTCCCGAATACAACCAGACCCGTCTGCGGGCAGGCAGCTTTCTCGCGTTGTGTCGCGATCCCGACCTGGCCACCGAGGTCACCTTACAGCCCTTGGCGCGCTTTCCTCTCGACGCGGCGATCCTCTTCTCCGACATCCTTACCATTCCCGACGCCATGGGGCTCGGCTTGTCTTTTCAGGAGGGGGAGGGGCCCCGGCTGGAGCGCCCCCTGCGCAACGAGTGGGAAGTCCGGGACCTGACCGTACCCGACCCCGAGGATCGTTTGGGCTACGTGCTCAAGGCGGTGGAACAAACCCGCAAAGCCCTCGACAACGAGGTGCCCTTGATCGGTTTTTCGGGCAGCCCTTTCACCCTCGCCTGTTACATGGTGGAGGGGGGAGGCAGCCAGGATTTCTTCCGCCTCAAGACCCTGCTGTACCGACGACCAGACTTATTGCATCAAATTCTCGCCAAGAATGCGGCTGCAGTGAGTGCTTACCTGCAAGCCCAGATTCGGCATGGTGTCCAGGCAGTCATGATCTTCGATACCTGGGGCGGGCTTCTCTCCCACGACGCCTTCCACGCGTTTTCCCTACCTTATCTACGCCAGGTCATCGCGGCCCTCCCCCGGGAATGGAACGGTCAACGGATACCGAGCATCGTGTTCACCAAGGGGGGCGGCCAATGGCTCGACAGCCTGGCGGACATCGGATGCGACGCCTTGGGCCTCGACTGGACCACGGACATCGGGGAGGCCCGCCAGCGGGTGGGCAACCGAGTGGCGCTGCAGGGCAATTTGGACCCGGCCGTTCTGTTCGGCGCGCCGTCGACCGTGCGGCAGGAAGTGAAGAGAATACTGGATCGCTACGGACCAGGGCCCGGGCACGTCTTCAATCTGGGACACGGCATCTCGCCCCAGACCCCCGTGGAAAGCGTGGCCGTGCTGGTAGAGAGCGTCCACGAGCTAAGCCGCCGCGACCATTGAGCCCGGCCCCCACAAGTTTCACGATCTCTCGATCGTGTTCCACGGTAAGTAGTTATTCACACGCTCTTCAAATAACGATTTTCCCACGCTGGACGGAGCCCACCGGGAATGAGCCGCCCGACTCAATGGGTCGAATTTCCTAGAAAATCGGCAGCTGCCCTGTCCTGGCACTGCGGTGACGGCGCTCGACCAAGACCGGCCACCCGGGCAGACGGTCGTTAAGATCCACAAAGTTATCCACAATCCCATCGCCTTGAAATCCCGACGGTGCCATGAGCGAGGGAAACGAGACCCGCGGCTTGACCATCGCCCGGGTCGCCCTGGACGTGCCGGTCGATACCCTGTTCGATTACCGCATCGAGGCCGGGCACCCGGTCGCCCCGGGTGACCGGGTGCGCGTGCCCCTGGGCCGTCGCACCGCGGTGGGCGTGGTCATGGAAATCGGCTCCGAGCCCGCGGTCTCGCGGGAGAAGCTTCGTCCACTCTTGGAAGTCCTGCAGGACGAGGTGCGGCTTGCCCCGGACATCCTCGCCCTCTTGCGCTTTTGCCACCGTTACTATCACCACCCGGTCGGCCAAGTGGTGGCCACCGCCCTGCCCGCCGCCGCACGCCGGGCGAAGCCCCTGCGCTTAGCGGACCCCCCGCGCTATTTTCCGACCCTGAAGCTCATGGCTGCCGGAGCCGAGGTTTTCCCCCCGCGTCAGGTGCTGGCCCGCCGTTTGGCGCGGCGGCTCTTGGACTTGGGCTGTCTGGAGGTCACGGAGGCGCGGCGTCTGTCTCCCCGGTGGCGCCCGGCCATGGCCCGCCTGCTGGCCCTGGGCTTCGTGGAGTGCCGATCCGAGCCCCCGAAGCCTCTCCAAACCGGAAACGGCGTCCCACTGCCCCCGCTCACGCCGGAACAGGAGGCGGCGGCGGACCAAATCCACAACCACCTGGACCAGTACCACACCTGGCTCCTGCATGGGATCACAGGGAGCGGGAAAACGCAGGTCTACCTGCACCTCATCGCCCAAGTGGTGGCCGGCGGCCGCCAGGCCTTGATGCTGGTGCCCGAAATCAACCTCACACCGCAACTGGAAGAAAGGGTGCGCTCCACCCTGCCCGGCGCCCGGGTGGTTACCCTCCACAGCGGCCTGCCCGAGATGGAGCGCACCCGGCACTGGCTGCTGGCCGCCACGGGTCAGGCCGACGTCGTCCTGGGCACACGGCTCGCCGTGTTCACGCCCCTGCCCCGCCTTGGCCTTCTGGTGGTGGACGAGGAGCACGACCCCTCGTTCAAGCAACAGGAGGGTCTGCGCTACTCGGCCCGGGACCTGGCGATCCTACGCGCCCACAGCCGCAACGTGCCAGTGGTGCTAGGCTCCGCCACCCCCTCTCTGGAAAGCTACGCGAATGCCCAGGCGGGCCGTTACCGGCGCTTGACCCTCACCCGCCGGGCCCACGCCGACGCCACCCTGCCCACGGTGCGCATCGTCGACGTGCGCGGTGCATCCGGCCCAGGCGATCTGCTTTCGGCACCCTTGCGGGAGGCGCTGGCCGAGCGCCTGGCGAGAGGCGAGCAGAGCCTCATCTATCTTAACCGTCGGGGCTTCGCCCCGGTGCTTTACTGCCGCGCCTGCAGTTGGACCTCCGAGTGCGGACGCTGTGCCGCCAAGCTGGTCTTGCACACGGCGGATCAGCGTTTGCGCTGCCACCACTGTGGCGCCGAAGCGGCGCCCCCGGCCCGCTGCCCACACTGCGGCAACGCCGATCTCTTACCCCTGGGTCACGGAACCCAGCGGCTCGAAGCAGCGCTACGGAGCGCCTTTCCCGGCATCCGGTTACTGCGGGTGGACCGGGATTCCACCCGCCGGCGCCATGCCTGGCCCGCCATGCGGCGTGCCATCCACGAAGGCGCTGTCGACGTGCTGGTGGGCACCCAGATGCTCGCCAAGGGCCACGACTTTTCCCGCCTCACGCTGGTGGGGATCGTGGATCCAGACGCGGCGCTTTACGCGGCGGATTTCCGCGCCTCGGAGCGACTCTTCGCCCAGCTCATGCAAGTGGCGGGACGTGCCGGCCGAGCAGACCGGGCAGGGGAAGTCATCCTACAGACCCGCTTCCCTGACCACCCCCTCTACAAGGCCTTGGCCGCCCACAGCTACGACGCCTTCGCCCAGGCGACCTTGGAGGAGCGCCGCCAGACCGGCTTCCCTCCCTATGCCCACCAAGCCCTGCTGCGGGCGGCCGCCCACCGCCTGGAGGCCTGCCTCGCCTTTCTCGGCGCCGCCGCCCAGGCCGCCGGAGATGCCGGGGAAGCTCAAAAGGGCGTGGCTGTGTTCGACCCGGTGCCCGCGGCGCTTCCCCGGCGCAAGGGACTGTTCCAGGCCCAGCTCCTCGTGCAATCCCAGAGCCGGGAAGCGCTGCAGCGCTTTCTCGCCGGCTGGACACCGCGGCTAGAGCACCTTGCCGCCCGCCGGGTGCGGTGGTCCCTGGACGTGGATCCCCTCGAGCTCTGAAAAACGCGCTCGCGGTCGGTTTCGCGCGGCCCTCGCGCCGACTATAATTTCGCCCTTTGATCATCTCCTCCATGCCCGCTGACACGCCCCCCGAGCTTCGCACCCATCTCGCCGAGCTGTTGCGCCGGGCGATCACCAAAGCCGGGCTGAGCGCCGGGAGCCTCACCCCGGAGCTGCAGCGGCCCAGGCATGCCCACCTGGGGGATTACGCCACCAACCTCGCCCTTCAGCTCGCCAAATCCCTCGGGCACAATCCCCGGGAGCTGGCAGCCCGCTTGGTGCAGGAGATTCCCCCATCGCCCCACGTAGAGAGAATCGAGGTTGCAGGGGGCGGCTTCATCAATTTCTTCCTCAAGCTCGCCGCCAAGCAGCAGGTAGTCGCCCGCGTGCTCGATCTGGGCTCCGACTACGGCCGCAGCCGGCTGGGAGCCGGGACGCGGGTGCAGGTGGAATTCGTCTCCGCCAATCCCACCGGACCCCTGCACGTGGGCCACGGCCGGGGCGCAGCCTACGGAGCGAGCCTCTCCAATCTGTTGCAAGCCGTGGGGTTCGAAGTCAGCCGGGAATACTACGTGAACGACGCGGGGCGGCAGATGGACATCCTCGCCCTGTCCACCTGGCTGCGCTATTTGGAGTTGTGCGGCGTAGCGCTGCCCTTCCCGGACAATGCCTACCGTGGCGATTACGTGCGCGCCATGGCGCAACGGCTCTTCGAGCACCATGGCGCCCGATTCGCCACCGGAGGCGAGGCCCTCTACACAGGAGTCACCCCCGCCGGAGACGATCCGGAACAGCGCTTGGATGCCCTCATCGCCAACGCCAAGCGTCTGTTAGGACCCGACTACGAGCTGATCCACCGCTTCGCCCTCACCGAGCAGTTGAACGACATCCGCACCGACCTCCAGGAGTTCGGCGTCGAATTCGACTGTTGGTTTTCAGAGCGCTCGCTACTGGAATCCGGCGGCGTCGAGCGGGCGTTGAGGCTTCTGAACAGCCGCGGCTTTCTCTACCGTCGGGACGGCGCCCTGTGGTTTGCCGCCACCCGCTTCGGCGACGAGAAGGACCGGGTGGTGCAGCGGGAAAACGGGCAGTACACCTATTTCGCTTCCGACATCGCCTATCATCTCAACAAGTTCGAACGGGGCTTCCAGCGGGTGATCGACGTCTGGGGCGCTGATCATCACGGCTACGTGCCCCGGGTCAAGGGCGCCCTGCAAGCCCTAGGGCTGGACCCCGAGCGGCTCCACATCGCCCTGGTACAGTTCGCCGTGCTCTACCGTGGCGGGCAAAAGGTTTCCATGTCCACCCGCGCCGGGGAGTTCGTCACCCTGCGGGAGCTGCGACGGGAGGTGGGCAACGACGCTGCCCGCTTCTTCTATGTGCTGCGCAAAAGCGACCAGCACCTGGACTTCGACCTGGATCTGGCCAAGTCGGAGAGCGCGGAAAACCCGGTCTATTACGTGCAATACGCCCACGCCCGCGTCTGCAGCGTGCTCGCCCAATGGGGTGGAGACCCGGGGGCGCTCCTCAGTGCCGATCTCTCGCCCCTGACCTTGCCCCAGGAAGCCGCGCTGCTCGCCCGGCTCATGGACTATCCCGTGGTGGTGGAGAACGCGGCCATGGAGCTGGCGCCGCACGCGCTCGCCTTCTTTCTCCGGGACCTGGCCGGGGAGTTCCACAGCTATTACAACGCTACACCCTTTCTCGTGCCGCAGGAGACGGTGAGGCTCGCCCGGCTCGCCCTGATCACGGCCGTGCGGCAGGTGATCCGCAACGGCCTCACTCTCCTAGGCGTGAGTGCCCCCGATAAAATGTGAGCGCGCCATGACCCGCGACTACAAACACGTGCGCTCCCGCGGCGTGCGCCGCGGCAGCGGCCTGCTACTGGGCATCGTGATCGGGCTCGTGCTGGGGCTCGCCGTGGCCCTAGCGGTGGCCTGGTACCTGAGCCGGGGTCCCAGCCCCTTCGTTGCTGGCACCAAACCCAGCGAGACGAATCCGCCGCCCTCGGCCGTGCGCGGGCTGCCCCAGCAATCCGCACCAAGCGAAAACGCTCCCAAGGCGGAGGCCCGGCCGCGCTTCGAGTTCTATAAGATCCTCCCGGGCAAGGAGGAGGCGGTGACGCCCCAGGAGCTCGAGCAGCGCTCCGCCGCCCGGCCAACCCAGGAGGTCTACTATCTCCAGGCGGGCGCTTTTCAGAACGCCCAGGACGCGGATAACCTGAAGGCGAAGCTTGCCTTGACAGGACTGGAGGCGAGTGTCCAGACCGCCGCCATACCGGATCGGGGAACTTGGCACCGGGTCCGGGTGGGGCCTTATCGCAAGGTGGAAGAAGTGAACCGGGCCCAGGCGATCCTGAAACAACAAGGCATCGAGGCGGTCCTAATCAGGGTCAACGAAAGCGCCACCCCGTGAACCCGAGCAAGGAGACAGCATGCGCTCAGCCCACAGGCTCGCTCTCGGCATTCTCGCGGCCTTGACGGTCGCCGCGACCGCCCGTGCGGAGATCGTGGCCGGCCGCGACTACCTGGTGTTGAACCCGGTCCAGCCCACCGCCACCGAAGGCAAGGTGGAGGTGATCGAGTTCTTCTGGTATGGCTGCCCCCATTGCTACGAGCTGCACCCTTACCTCAAGCAATGGCTCAAGCACAAGCCCCGAGACGTGGAATTCCGTTACGTGCCGGCCGTGGCCCGGGAGAGCTGGGTGCCTGGGGCCAAGCTTTTCTACGCGCTGGAAGCCCTGGGCGAGCTGGATAGACTCAACGACCGGGTGTACGACGCCATCCACCTGGAGCAAGTAGACCTGAACGATGAGCGTGTATTGCTTGACTGGGTCGCCAAGCAGGGACTGGACCGCCAGAAATTCCTCGACGCCTATCATTCCTTCGCGGTGCAGGCCAAGGTGGCCAAAGCCCGGCAGATGGCCCGGGACTATCGGCTCCGCGGCGTGCCCACCCTGGTGGTAGACGGCAAATATCTCACCTCCGGCACCCAGGCAGGGTCGCTGCAGGGTGCCGTAGCTGTAATGGATGAACTGGTGAAAAAGGCGCGCGAAGAGCGCGCACGAAACCGCTGAAGGGAAATTGCGGAGGGCCTGCGGCACCCGCGCTCGTCACGATCGGCGGCTGCGGTGCCAGCGGGGCGGCGCTCCCCAGCCCTGGGGTGTCTGAGCGCCAAGCTGCTGAGGGGAGCGCGGGCGGCCACCGGGCAGCGTCACCACGTCCATCCGAAGGCAGTTCCCGACTCGCTGCCCTTTCTTCTCACACACTGGCGCGGCCGCCCGGCATCGCGTGGCGGGGATCGACGCGGGCCGGCCGGGGGCTCGCCTTTCCAGGCGACTGGCCAACGTCGGGCCACCGTGGCCCGGATTCTGACAGTGATGCCGCAGGCATGGGAGGACACCCTGCTCGCTCGGGCCACACGCAAGCCCCGGAGCCGCCGGGGCGGAGGGCGAAGCTTATGGGTTTCCGCGTTTACTAAAGGCGGCGATGTCCAGCGGAGCGGCGGCCGGGCGGGCCTCCCCTTCCGGGGGAAGCGCAGAGTTCGACCCCAACTTCTTTTCATCGCGGCCGCCCGCCGTGCCCGCCGCTGACTCGACCGCCAGCCGTCCCACGTCGCCGCTGAGCTCGCCGCCCTCCTCGACGGACAGGGCGCCATAGCGGATCTTTCCCGAGACCTTGCCGCTCGCATAAATCACCAGTCGCCGCCGCGCGGTGAGTTCGCCTTCGAAGCGCCCGCGGATTTCCGCCACATCGATTCCCGCGGTGCCGCAGAACACGCCCTCTTCCGCAATCTGGATCACACGGCTGTTCATAGACGCTTCTACCCGACCTTCCACCACCAGGGTTTCGCAGTCGGTGATTTCGGCTCCCTTGAGCTTGATGTTGGGACCCACGATCAAGCGCGCACCGCCTTCGTCCGTTTTGCGTTCGAGCGCCCCGCTCGTGGGCGTCTCGTGGGAAGGCGGGGCCACCTCCCCGGCCGTTGCCCGCTGGGCGGGCGACGAGCCGCCGTCGTAGTCCTGCCGCAATTGACCGGCGCCGCGCTCCTGTCCAAAACGACGCTGGCGAGTCAGCATTCCGTCCTTGTTGAACATGGGTCCTCCTCTTATGGCTGAGGCGCAAAGCTTGCACCGCAAAAAAACGCGCATGCTTTCGCAATTCGCGTGCCATGCCCAAAAACGCTTTGCATGCAGGAACCTGCCGAGGGGCCCCGAGCGAGAGCGTGTCACCCCAAGACGACGCCTGCCGCCCGGCTGCGGCCTTAATCGCCTGTTTTGAAGGCCTTCTACCCCTGTCTCCGATTCCCGACAGGCGAAGGAGGGGACGAAGTTTCACGCAGGGCTGCCGAGTCGGCGGGCGAGCTCGTCGAGGATCTCGTCGTAGATGGGGCGGGAATAGGCGTTTAATCCCGCCACGATCCCCTGCACGTCCATCACTGAAGGTACCCGGATTCCCCGGTACTCCACCGGAGCGCCGATCCTGAGCACTTGGACGCCGAGCCGGGAAAAGTGATCGGCCAGGCGCGGCTCGCTCAACAGAAACAACTTCTCGATGCCTTTCAGGTGAGCGATCGCCACGACCCCCAGGTAGAGCCCTACCAGGATATAGGGAAAGCGGGGACGAGGCGCCACGCCGAAATCCTCGGGTGAAAGGGGCACGGGCTGCAGCGCCTCCCCTCGCCGCCGCCGATAGGCAGAGGCGACGGCCAGCCGGGAGGCCTCGGCGATCCTGCGCCGATCGAGCCGCGCCGGATCGATCACCGTGCGGTCTAGGGTGGCCGCGCAGGCGCGCTCGAAGGGCAAAGGGTAGAGGGCGTCGTCGGGGGGGGTGGTGACCAGCCGAGCGCAGCCGATGAATTCACCCGTCGGCAAATAGCGCAGGAGCAGATGGGTGGAAAAGGCGTCGTACTCGTCGGACTCCCGGCCGTCGGGGCGGATCGGCTCAAACGCGAGATCCTCGCAATAGACCTGGTGGCGGAGCCGATAAACCTGGTCCTTGAGCTCGTCGTCCAGGGCGGGAACGAGCTCGAAGCGCTTGCGGAAACCTTCCCGCGTCTCCGTGTACCCGGCGCTGGCCAATTGCATTACCCTCCCCGCCATCGTTTCCGGCCGGCGCTTGCGCGGCACGCCGGAGGAGTCTCGACCGACCCGGAACAAGCGATGCGCTACTCCTATTGTAGGAAATCGGTTCTCGGGCGCTTCGGCACCGCCCGCTTGGGGGTCTATCGAAACCTGCGCCCCCTTGGCCGCGGCGGCCAAGGTTCCAAGGATCATGGGCGGGTCAGCAGTGTCCGCAGATATTGCACTGGAATAGCATAGGTGACGCCACTCGGGTTGCTGAGGGCCGCTTCCTTGGTGCCCTTGACGAACACCAGGTTGATGAC
The DNA here is from genome assembly GCF_036803785.1 of Pelomicrobium sp. NCBI lineage: Bacteria > Pseudomonadati > Pseudomonadota > Hydrogenophilia > Pelomicrobium > Pelomicrobium sp. The sequence goes on from NZ_DAIRTR010000035.1 coordinate 9,938, forward strand.
CCCCACCACCTCCCCAGTGTTGATGTCGTAAAGAGGGCTACCGCTGTTGCCCGGGTACGCAGTGGCGTCCAGCTGGTACACGGGATAGGGACCCCGGGCGAGCCGCTGCACCACCTTGGGATCGAGCTGCTGGTCGTTGGCGCTGGGGATGGCGATGGGGGTAATGGCCGACACCATCGCCCGATGGGTGACCGGGATCAGTCCCAGCACCTCTCCCATCGGGAATCCGGTCAACAGAAAAGCCTCCCCAACACGCGTCCCGTCGGAGGCCTTTAGACGTAGCGCCGGCAAGGGAGCCCCATCGATCTTCAGCAAAGCGAGATCATGTTCGGGATCGGAGGCGACCTGACGGGCCCGCCGCACCTCGATCCGCCCGTCGGCATGCCGCCAAGCGACCACCAGCATCTCCAGCTTCGTCGAGTCCAGCGTCAGCGGAACCACGTGGACATTGGTCGCGACCAGCGTGCCGTCGCCCACGGCAAAGCCCGTGCCGCGGAAGCCAAAGGCCGGGCTGCGGGTGCGCATGAAGGTGCCCACCGCCACCACCGAAGCGCTCACGGTTTCGATGGTTTTGGGGTTGTCGGCCCAGGCGGCCGGGCCCGCGGAAATCGTCACCAGCAGGCTCATCAGACCCACAAGCCCGACAAGCCCTTTTGCGCGCCGGATCCGATCACCGGGCGTCGCCGGTTTCTTTGCGATTTCGATCGCTATAAAGTTCTTGTTCCATCCGGAGGTCATCTCGGAGCCTTTAGAGCGTAGATCTGTTTGTTCAACTTGCCACCCGGTTCGAGAGCACCTGGCCTTGGGTGGTGGGAGAACCCAACCGCTCCAGGTACCAGGACAAGGCTTCCCGCAAGCCCGCCAGCACGCTATGGGTCGGCTCGTAGCCCAGTAGCGTCCGTGCCTGGGCGATATCGGCCAGGGAGTGGCGGATGTCCCCGGGGCGGAAATCCCGATACTCGGCCTGCAGGGAGGCGAGGGCCGGAAGGCGCTCCGCCAGCAAGGAGCGCAGCGTGGAAAAGAGGGCGTTCAGGGAGATGCACTCTCCCACGGCCACGTTGTACACCCGATTCAAGGCTTCGGGCTTGCGCGTGGTGGCGGCCAGCAGATTCGCCTGCACCGCGTTGGCGATATAGCAGAAATCCCGGGTCGTCTCCCCGTCCCCGTAGATGATGACCGGCCGGCGTGCCAGCATCTCGCCGATCCAGCGCGGGATCACGGCGGCATAGGGACCGTCGGGATCCTGGCGGGGGCCGAACACATTGAAATAGCGCAAGCCCACCGTCTCGACCCCGTAGCAGCGGGAAAAGACCTCGGCATAGAGCTCGTTGGCGTGCTTGCTCGCCGCGTAGGGAGAAAGGGGACGACCGATGCGGTCCTCGGACTTGGGCAACCGAGGATCGTCCCCGTAGACGGAACTGGAAGAAGCGTAGATGAAGCGTCTCACCCCCGCTTCCTTGGCGGCGAGCAGCAGGTTGAAGAACCCGTCCACGTTGGTCCCGTGGGTGGAGGCGGGATCCTCCACCGATCGCGGTACCGAGCCCAAGGCCGCTTGGTGCAAGACCACGTCGATTTCCCGCAGCGCGTGCCGACAGGCGACTGGATCCCGGATGTCTGCCTCGATGAAGCGGAAGCGCTCCCAAGCAGCTTCACCCACCGCCGCCCGCACGTCTTCCAGGTTGGCCCGGTGCCCGGTGGTGAAGTTGTCCAATCCGACCACCGTCTGGCCGTAGCGCAAAAGGGTTTCCGTGAGATGGGAACCGATGAACCCGGCGCAGCCCGTCACCAGCCAGCGCTGGGGCGCTCGGCGCAGCCGCTCCTCCATGATCGCTCGAGCCGACATCCCCTTTGCCTCACAGGCGCCAGAGGCGAATGCCGCGAGCGCTGAACGCCGCGGGATCCACCTGGCCTTTCACGTCCACAAACACGCCGTGGGGCAAAAGCTTGTCCATGAAATCGTCCACCGAGCGCTCCTTGAACGGGCGGTGGGCCACCGCGGCCACGATGGCGGCGGAGCGAGGCAAGGCCTCCCAGGGTTTGAGCTCCACGCCGTACTCCCGCAGAGCATCTTCCCGATCCGCCACCGGATCGTGGACGTGTACCGTGACCCCGTAGGACTCAAGCTCCCGTACCACGTCGATCACCCGAGAGTTGCGCAGATCGGGAACGTTTTCCTTGAAAGTGAGGCCGAGGACTGTCACGTCGCAACCCTTCACCGAGAAGCCGTTGCCGATCATGGCCTTGATAGTCTGTTCGGCCACGAACTTGCCCATGCCGTCGTTGATCCGCCGCCCGGCCAGGATGACTTGGGGATGATAGCCCAGCATCTCCGCCTTGTAGGTGAGGTAGTAGGGGTCCACCCCGATGCAGTGTCCCCCCACCAGGCCGGGCCGAAAAGGCAGGAAATTCCACTTGGTACCCGCCGCCTCCAGCACCTCCAGCGTGTCGATGCCGATGCGGTTGAAGATGATGGCCAGCTCGTTCATGAGGGCGATGTTCAAGTCCCGCTGGGTGTTCTCGATGACCTTGGCCGCTTCCGCCACCTTGATGCTGCTCACCCGGTGCACGCCTGCGCTGACCACGCTGCCATAGATTCGCGCCACCCGCTCCAGGGTCTCTGGCGTGTCGCCCGCCACCACCTTGACGATGCGGGTCAAGGTGTGCTCCTTGTCCCCTGGGTTGATGCGCTCTGGGGAATAGCCGACGAAGAAATCCCGCTTCCAGCGCAGCCCCGAGGCCCGCTCCAGCCTGGGGATGCACACCTCTTCCGTGGCGCCCGGATAGACGGTGGATTCGTACACCACGGTAGCGCCCCGCTTCAAGTAGCGACCCACCGTGTCGCTGGCGGACAGGAGAGATCCGAAGTCTGGCTGGTGGGCTTCGTTGACCGGCGTGGGAACGGCGACGATCACAAAATCTGCCGCTTTGAGAGCCGACGGATCCGTGGTGCAGGTCAAGCCGTCAGCGGCCTTGAGGTCCTCGGCACTCACTTCCCCCGTGGGATCGATCCCGCGGCGGTAAGCGTCGACTTTTTCTTGAGACAGATCGAAGCCGATGGTCCGGTACTTCTTGCCGAACTCCACGGCCAGGGGCAAGCCCACGTAGCCCAAGCCCACGACGGCGATGGTATCCATGGCGACTCTTTCTTCTCCCGAAGCGATTAAACCCATCCGCGCAAGCGCACGGCTCAGAGCCTCTTCAGCAATTCCGCCGCCTCCTTCCCGAAGGAAGAGGCGGCATCATTCTGGGCGATCGTCTCCAGCTGCCTGCGCGCTTCTTCTTTCTTTCCGGCCTTGAGCAGGGCCTTGGCGTAATGCAGCCGGATCTCCGTGTAATCCGGGTCCAGGTCCACGGCTCGCGCGAGCAGCTGCACGCCCCGCTCCACCTGCCCTTTTTCCACCAGGATCCAGCCCAGGGTATCCAGCACCGCGGGACTGGTGGGCGCGAGCGCATAGGCGCGCTCGGCGTATTCGAGCGCCTTAACATCGTTCACCTTCGATGCGGCAAAGGCCAGGTTGTTGAGGACCACGGGATTGTTCGGTTGTTTTTCGAGGATTGCCTGGTAGCGCCGCACCGCTTCCTGATAAGCGCCGCCTTTGAGGTCCACCTCTGCCAGATAGGCAGGTACGACCAGGTCGTCGGGATGATCTCGAATCCACTGCGCCGCCAGGGCGTTTGCTTCGCTCTCCCGCTTCGCCCGCACGAGGACACTGTGCAGGCGAGCAATCAAGTAGGGATTCGGGCTCTGGCGCAGCCCTTTGCGGTAGGCTTCCTCGGCCGCCTTCAGGTTGCCCTGGAGCAGGAACACGTCCCCTTCCATGAGATAGCCGATTGCCTCGGTGGGGCGCGCCTTCTGCATGGCCCGCGCCTCGTTCACACCGTCCTGGAAGCGCCCCTGGCGCACGTAGTAGGTGATGATCTCCCGCTGAGCGGCAGTGAACCCGGGGTCCAGCTCGAGGGCCTTGCGCAAGGCTCGCAGCATGCCGGCTTCGTCCCCCGCGGCGCGGTGGGCTGCCGCCAGCCGTACCTGGACGCTGGCCGCCTGGGGCCGCATCTGGGCGAGCCGGCTGAAGGTGCTCAAGGCCTGCTGAACGTCGCCCGCGGCGAGCTGAGCGGTGCCCAGGGCCTGCACGATCCGGGCGTCGTTGGGGAAGGCCGCCTGAGCGTCCTGGGCGGCAACCAGGGCCGCCTTGGGCTGGTTGGCGCGCAACAGGAAATCGATCAAGGCAAGCCGGGCAGCCACCGAAGTGGGATTAGCGCTCACCGCTTTCTTGAGCGTCCGTTCCACCTCTGAATCGGCGGCCCCGGTGGCGCGTAGGATCGCCGCCAACCCGAGGAGCGCCTTTTCGTTGTTGGGTTCTTTGGCGAGTACCGCCTGGTAGCGCCCCCGGGCCGCGTCCGCCTTGCCCTCCCGCAGATCCAGCATGGCCAGGTTGCGCACGGCGGGCAGGAAGGTCGGATTGAGCTGCAAGGCGCGCTCGAAGCTCTTGCGGGCGCTCGCTGAATCTCCCTTGGCCATATAGACCGCACCCTTGGTATTGTGGCTGACCGGGTTGTCGGGCTGTTTTCGCTCCAGAGCATTGGCCGCGGCAAGGGCCTGGTCTAGCTGATTGCGCGCCACGTGGATCATCACCAGTCCCAGGTCGGCCCGATAGCCCGCGGCGTCCATGGCGGCCGCGGCCTGCAGCTCCTGAAGCGCCTCGTCGGTCTCGCCGGCACGCAGATGCAAGGCGCCGAGACGGGTGCGCAGCGCCGCATTGTCCTTGTCCAGGGCCGCGGCTTTCTCGTAGTACTCTGCCGCCTTGGCCAGCTCGCCCTGGGCGAGATGGACCTCGCCCGCCAGTGCCAGAACCCGCGGGTCCGGGGGTTGCTGGGTGAGCAGGGGTTGCAACAGCTCCTGGGCCCGATCGGCCTCGCCGGTGGCCAGGTAGACGGCCGCTAGCAGTTGCCTCGCCCCGGGGTGCTGGGGGGCTTGGTTGAGGGCCTGGCGCAGATGTTGCTCGGCCTGGGCATAGGCCTTGAGCCGATACTCCAGCGCCCCCGCCAGAATCCGCGCCGGTACGTGGTCAGGCGAGGACTTGAGCATGTTCAGGGCAAGATCTCGGGCCCCGGCCACATCGCCCTGCTCTGCGGTGATGAGCGCCTTGTAGTAAAGGGTGCTGGGGTGTTTGGGCCCGATTCGCTCAAGCTCCGCTACCTGCTCTGCGGCCCGTTTCAACTCCCCGCGCCGCAGCAACAGTTCCACCAGGGCGGCACGGATGGCCACGTTGCGAGGCTCAGCGGCAAGGGCCTTTTCGTACGCCTGCACGCCCGCCTCCAGCTCGCCCTGGCTCGCGGCGAGCGCCCCTTTGAGCGCTAGCGCTTCCACATGGGCAGGCTCTCGGGCGAGGATCTCTTCCGTGAGCTTAGTTGCCTGGGCGAGGTCTCGTTCCAGCACCGCCACCCGGGCCACGCCCAGCTTGGCATCGGCCAGATCCGGCTGCAGGGAGAGGGCGGCTAAAAAGGAGTCCTTGGCCTCCCGGGGGCGTCCGCTCATGAGCTGGGCCTGTCCCACCACGGCCCTCAGCTGGGCGTTCGCATGCGGCTCCGCGAGGGTCAAGCCTGCGAGCTGCTCGATCGCCTTGCGCGCCTCGCCCTGGGCGAGCAGGGCGCGCCCGAGCGCGGGATAGACTGCTTCCGGCGCATAGCCCAGGTCGAGGGCCTTGCGCAGCTCGATCTCGGCGGCGGCAGCATCTCCACTCCTGAGCAGAGCAATCCCCAGGAGATAGCGAGCTTCCTTGTGGTCGGGGGCCTGCTGCAGGACGTTCTTGAGCTGGATGATGGCGGCCGCAAGGTCCTGCTGGTTCAGGTAGGAGCGCGCCGATTGGATCAGCGCCTCGGGAGAATCACCCTTGCAGCCCGTCGCCAAGAAGACGCAAAGGCTCAGCACGGCGAGGCGCCCTGCCGCTTTCATTCGCTGGTTCATGGTCCCATTCCGAAAAATTAGTTGAGCTCCCACCGCCCTACCTAAGGCCGAAGCGCTGCATGAGGTCGTAAAGAGTGGGGCGGCTTACCCCCAGGAGCTGGGCCGCTTTGCTCAAGTTACCGTTGACCCGTCCCAGCACCCGCACCACCGCGTCTCGCTCAGCCCGCTCCCGCACCTGCCGCAGGTTGAACATGTCCTCGCTCTCTTCCACGGGCGCAAGCCCGAAGTCCGCCGCCCGCAGGGCGGGCGCATCGGCCATGATTACTGCCCGTTTGACGCAGTTTTCCAGCTCCCGCACGTTGCCAGGCCAGGAATGCGCCTCGATGGCGTCGATCGCCTCCGGGAGGATGGTGAGGCCGCCGCGCCGCAGCTCCTCGGCGAATTTGCGCACGAAGGCGTGGGCGAGCAGGCTTGCATCTCCTTTGCGCTTGCGCAAGGGCGGCACTTCCACGACGATTTCCGCCAGGCGGAAGTACAGATCCTCCCGGAACGCTCCCCGGGCAATCAGCGCCTTCAGGTCCTGATGGGTTGCACAGACGATGCGCACATCCACCGGGATCTCCTCCCGGCCGCCAATGCGCTCGATCACCCGCTCCTGCAGGAAACGCAGCAACTTCGCCTGCAGCGCCTGAGGAAGGTCGCCGATCTCGTCGAGAAACAGGGTGCCTCTGTGGGCCGTCTCGATCTTACCGATGCTCTGGCGGGTCGCGCCCGTGAAGGCGCCTTTCTCATAGCCGAACAGCTCGCTCTCGAGGAGCGTTTCGGGAATGGCCGCGCAGTTGATCGCCACGAAGCGCTGGCTGCGGCGGGGGGAAAGGTCGTGCAGCCCCCGCGCCAAAAGCTCCTTGCCGGTGCCGGACTCGCCCTGGATCAACACCGTGGCGGAGGTTGCCGCCACCTTTTCGATGGTGCGGCAGATCCTTTGCATCTCGGGGTCGCGGGTCAGCAGCCCCGCCAGGGAGCTCGCCGCCTCCCGCGCCTGAAGCCGGCGGTTTTCTTGCTGTAGCTCGTACAGGCGAAACGCCCGTTCGATGGTGAGCCCTAGGATTTCGGGCTCGAAGGGCTTGGCGTAAAAGTCATAAGCCCCCAGGGCGATGCACTTCAAAGCGTTGGCCCGATCGTGCTGCCCAGTCAGCACGATCACCTTGGTGTCCGGCGCAACGGAAAGTATCTCCCCCAGCAGCCTCAACCCTTCGGAGACGTCATCCGGCGCGGGTGGTAGCCCCAAGTCCATCACAGCGACCGCCGGCTCGTGGCGGCGAAGCTGGCCGATGGCGCTGTCCCGATCGCCCGCCAGTACGACTTCGTACTGATCGAACGCCCAGCGCATCTGCTTAGCGAGGGCCGGGTCGTCTTCCACGATGAGCAAAGGCCTGCGCTTCTCGTTCATGCGACTTCTCGTTTTTCCCCCTCGAGCGGCTGCCGCTGCGGCTGAGGCAACAGCATGCGCATGCGCGTGCCTTCCCCTGGGCGACTGTCCACCAGGAGCTTGCCCCCCAGCTCGGCCACGTACTGGGCGCTTTCATACGCCCCGATGCCGGTGCCGGAGGGCTTCGTGGTACGAAATGGCTTGAACAGCTCGTCCCGTACGAATTCGGGTGTCATACCCCTGCCATTGTCCGTGACTTCTACTACCGCCTGGTTGCCGTCGCCATAGATCTTGATCTCCACTCGCCCGGCCTCGTCCGTTGCCTCCAGCGCGTTTTGCACCAGATGCCCGATCACCCGCTCCAGGCGCTCGGGATGCCCTAGGGCCTGCACGCCGCGCTGGGCCTCCCAGGCAACGTGCCGCCCCTGGGCGGCCTTCGCTTCCGCCACCCGCTGAGCGAGTGCCGCCAGATCCACCGGACGGGGATGGTCCAGGGGCTGGGTGCCGGCCCGCAGCTGTAACAGCAGACCGTTCATGCGTTCCACCACGTTGCGGATGGTGGCCAGCATGTCCTGCTGGAACTCGGGATTTCCCTGGTGTCGTTCCGCATTCTTGAGCATTAGCGAAAGCTGTGCCACTAAATTTTTCAGGTCGTGCACCACGAAGGCCGACATGCGGTTGAAGGCCTCGAACTTGCGCGATTCCAGCAATGCCTCCAGGGCACGGGCGTGGCCGATAAACCCGGCCACCTGCCGGGCTGCCGTTTTGAGCAGGTCCCGCACCTCCCAATTGATCTCCACCTTGACCCGCGCCGTGGCGAGGATCACGAAACCGATCAGCCGTTCCAGGTGCGGCAGCGGAACGATCAGCCAGGCGTTGGGCAGGCGCGTGAGCCATTCGGGAAGCTGTAGATCCGGGTAGCGTTCGGGGTGGGTCCGGAACTCATGCAAGTCCACCACCCAACCGGTTTTTTCCAGGAACTTGGCGAGCGCTCCCTCGGCCACCTCCGCTTCGCTCACCTCCCGCAGGTTCCAGCGGCCCGCTTGGACGTAATAGCCTCGGTCGTCCGCGAGCCAGACCGCGCCGGCCGGGCTCTCCACCAGGTCGGCGAGGGCCATGACGCAGCGCTCGTGCATGCTCGCCCCTTCTCCGGCCCCCGAAAGGAGCCGGGTGATTCTCAACCATTCCTGGCGATAATCGTAGCGATAGGAGAAAAAGTGCTTGTTGATGAAAACCCGGACCTGGGAGCGAAAGGTACCCGAGGAAAAGACGAGCCCGAGCAGCAGCAGGGCGGCGAACAGGAAGCCAACCTGGAGGGTCTTGCCCCAGGTGCCGCCAAAATAGCGCACGTAATAGCCGGCCGCGGCGATGGCGAGCAAATAAAGGCCGGCAGCTAGGACCGCGGTGGAGTGAAATACCACGTCCCGGGAAAAGGCGATGTCGATGGTCCATTCCCGGCTGCGGGCCGTGGACAGGGCGACGAAGGGAATGACCATGGCCTGCACCACGCCCCGCGCGCTCCACAAGTCGGGATCCAGAGGACGCAGAAACAGCAGGGCGTCGGCGTACACGTACAGTTCGAACGCAAAGGCCCCGCCCAACCCAATGCACAGGGGCGCCACATGCCAGCGGGAACCCTTGGGCGCCCGGCGGTAGAGCTGCTCCACGATGGCGAGCCCCAGCACCGAGACGGCCAGGGGGCCGCCGTGGGTAACCAGGGCCTGAGGCACTTCCAGATGCAGCGCGGGCAGGGCCGGCGCAAGCCAGGGAATGGCTAGAAAAACCAGCGCGAGAAGAAGCGGCCAGGCGCCGACCAAACGGTCGCGGCCCAGCCCCTTCTGGTGCAACAAGGAAAGCAGGAAAGCAAGCCACGCCAGCAGACGCAGGGCGTCCAAGCCCTGGTACGCGAATCCGGCCATGGGGCTTGCGGACAAGACCACCGCCAGCCCACTGCCTGCCCAACCGGCGCTCAGTATGACGGCGGCAAGCAGTAGGGCGGCATTGCGCCCCCCCCGCCATCCGAACCACAGTTGCAGGGCGAAGAGCGTGAAGGCAGCCAGGGCGGCGGCGTAGCTCCAGAAGGCTGGCTCCGCGATCATCTCCCAGCCCATTGCGCCCGAGCCGTCAGCCATGGGATCCCTTTGTTCGGCAGCACCGCAAAGTGCCCGACGGGTATGCCAGGTTCATGGCATGGGAAAGTTGCACCCGCGGCGCCTCCCGGCGCAAATGCAAGAAAACGACCATGGGTTCGTCCTGGCGGATGCGGCGCTCCAAGGCAAGATCTCGAATAAGCATACCAATGATCCCGGGCTGCGTCAGGTTCGCCTCGCCTGCGCCTTCCAGCGGCTGGAGGGCCTGATGCGCCAAGCACGATGGGAAGAAGCCCTCAGAAGAAGGGGCGCCCCAGCGGCCGACAGGGGGTTGGAAAGACCCGTGCGCCCCTCCCCTCTGCCCATCGGGGGGAGAAGGGTTTTGCAACGACGGGCGACTTGCCCGAGGAGAGGAAGGGAAAGCCCCCAGTCCGCTAAAAAATCCAGACCGGAAGGGTGGGAGGCGGGAAAGCACCGTATCTGGTCTTCCGCGAACCGAAACCCTCTCCCGCGCTCTGCCGTGCGCCCGAGACCTTCCGTAGGCCCTTTGGGCTAGCGCGCGCCCTCTCCCAGAAGAACGACCCGGACCGTCTCGAATAGGATCACGAGATCAAGCAGCAAGGAGTGGTTTTTCACGTAATAAAGATCGAACTGTAACTTCTTGCGGGCATCCTGCACGGAACTGCCGTAGCAATAGCGGACCTGGGCCCAGCCGGTGATGCCTGGTTTGACGCTGTGCCGCACGCCATAGAAGGGGATTTTCTCCGTGAGCTCGGCCATGAAATAGGGCCGCTCGGGCCTCGGGCCCACGAAGCTCATGTCCCCCTTCAAGACGTTGATGAGCTGGGGCAATTCGTCGATGCGGGTCCTGCGGATGAAACGCCCCACCCGGGTCACCCGGTCGTCCTTCTCCGCCGCCCAGCGGGGCTTGCCGTCCGCCTCGGCGTCCTGGCGCATGCTGCGGAATTTGAGCAGGTTGAACGTCCTGCCCCCCGCCCCCACTCGCTCCTGCTTGAAAACGACCGGCCGCCCGCTCTCCAGGAAAATGGCGATGGCCGCAAGCACCATGACGGGAGCCGCCACGACAAGGAGCAGCCCCGCCGCGGATAGGTCGAAGGCCCGTTTCATCACGGTGCGGGCCACACCCTGCCGGAAACCATCACCATAGATGAGCCAGCTTGCCTTCAGGGATTCGATGGGCACCTCCCCATTCAGCCGTTCGAAGAAGGCGGGCAGGTCGTTCACCCGAACACCCCGCAAGCGGCAATCGAGGAGTTGCCGCAGGGGCAAGACACCGCCCCGCCGCTCCCGAGCTGCCACGATCACCTCGTGCACGTTGAGCTGCCGCACCAGCTCCGGCAAAAGGGGTGCATCGGCGATGATTTTCTTTTGGGGCACCACCGTCTGGGTGCCATCGTTGAGTGGGTAGAAACCCACCACCTCCATCGCTGCGGGCGCAAGAGAAGCGAGCGCTCGCTCCACGTTGAGGGCATCGGGCCCGGCGCCGAGCACCAGGATACGGTGGGTGAAAAACCGTGCGCGGTGGTCCTCGGGCATCGCCCAGCGTAGCAGCACCACTGCGCCGAGCCCGAACAGCATGGCGTAGCCCAGAGCGCTCTGGTACAGCTCCGACTGGGGAAAGAGATAGAACGCGGCGTAGGCCACCGGCCAGCCCACCACCAGCATCAAGACCACGCGGCCACCCAACACCCGGATTCGATTGCCCGTTCGGGTCTGCCGGTACAGCCCTAGCGAGCCGTTGATGGCCACCATGAGACCAGCGAAGAAGAAGCCAGCGGAAAGCATCCTGGCCCCGGTGGCTTCCCCTCCGTGGGCCGCCAACGCCACCGCCGCCACCATGGCGATAAAAAAGAATCCTGCCTCTATCGCCAGCGCGAAACAGCTCGCCAGCGCCACCCGATAACTGAAGAATCGGAGCATGGCCCACCACCCCGTCGGTTGCCTTTTTGTTTCTCTTCTTTAATTGCTTGCCGCTCGCTCTTAAGTCGGTCTTTTCAAACCGTTTGTATCCTCTGGCGTCGGGACGGCTTGCCCGAGTGTGAAGCCGTTAGAGGATTCCCCCTTACGGAACGAGGACACATGGATTCACCGGGAGGAATTGGGAGCCGCCCGGCCATTTCCGGGCGAAGGTGTGTTGTTTACACGCTTTTTTTTTGCCGATTGGTTAGAACGGCTCTGCTTCATCCCGAAATCACATCATAGACCGGGCCGTACGTCAGTAAAGTGGAGGTTGTGTTAAGTTTTGTTATCCAGCGCCAAAGCGGCGCTGCGCAAAGGATCGATCGTCTCTTCATATGAGTTTTCGATGATAGCTGCAAGAGGTTTCGCAAGCGAGAAAATTTCTCCGGCCACGGCCACCGGATGGGAACGCGTACGATGGAGATCTTCTTTTATGCCAAGAAAATACTAGCGCTCCTGGTGCTTCCGCCTACCGGACCTTTGCTTCTCGCCGGCGGAGGGCTCGCGTTGTTGGGGCGCCGGCCGCGCTTGGGAAAGGCGCTGGCCTGGAGCGGTGTGCTCGCGCTCTTCGCGTTGTCCCTGCCGGCAGTCTCCTGGGGCTTGGGGCTGCTCCTGCAGGACGCCCCCGCCCTCGATCTGCGCCGGGCGCAGCAGGCCCAGGCCGTGATCATCCTCGGTGGAGGCATCCGGCAGGCGGTGGAGTACGGCGGTGACACCTTGAACGCCTTGAGCTTAGAGCGGATCCGGTATGGCGCGCAGATCGCCCGCTCCACCGGCCTGCCCGTGCTGGTCTCCGGAGGGGCCACCCATCGGGGGCGCCCGGAGGCGGAGCTCATGAAAGCGGCGCTGGAAGAGGAGTACCGCGTCCCGGTCCGCTGGGTCGAAGCCCGGTCCCGCAACACCCACGAGAATGCGCGCTTCTCGGCCGCCCTGCTCCGCCCAGCAAACATCCACCGGGCTGTTCTGGTGGCCCACGGCTTCGACATGCGTCGGGCCCGGGCCGAGTTCGAAGCGGCGGGCATCGAGGTGATTCCCGCCCCCACGGGCCTACCCGCCTGGCGCGGGGATACCGTGTTTGATTGGCTTCCCAGCATGGGCGCGCTACGGGAAAGCTACTTCGCTTCGTACGAGCTCTTGGCCAATATTGCCCGACGTCTGGGATTCAATCGATGAAAAGAGTAGTTAAAAGACAAAATCCCTACAGGAAGGCATAAGATGGGGCAATGATTGTTCGCCCTGATGTCGGTTTTTCTTACATCTTGCTGATGCTTTCAACTTAGTTTCATTCATCAATGGCTTGAAAATGTCTTGATGACAGAAACAACCCATCTCCCCTCGGGCGAATTCCATGAAATGCATTTCACTTTCAATGAGGGGATAAGAAAGTGTCGATCCGATTTACGGAATCATTGCGTTCGGCTTTCAATAAGCAAGTATTACGTGAGAAATCAATTCTCTATTATCTCTGGCCCGGTACGTGCTTTTAATGTCAAAAACCAACTTGGGGGATAAAGAAGATGAACACCATGATGGAAAGAGCCCTGCAATCAGGGCTGGTGGCGATGGCGCTGGCTGTTTTCGGCCTTGCGCCGGGATCCGTACAGGCGGCCGCCTGTACGGTGAATACCTTTTTCAACCCGAATCCCTTCCTCACGGATGCCACGAGCTGCGGCTTGGGCACGCCTAGCAACGATAGCGCGAGTGCAGTGAATTCGATCGCGCCGGGGGGCTTCTCCGACTGGAGTCTTATCGACAAAGAAGGAGATGAGAGCTTGCCTTCCACCGCCTTGGTCTTCGAGCCCGTGGGGGGTAGCCAAGGCAATTGGTACATCGATCTGGCGGGAGTACCGTTCAACCAGCTTCTGATCGTCTTGAAGGACGGAGGCACGGGAGACGAAGTGCCCAACCCGAGTCCGCCGCCCCCCTCCCTCGGTGAGATTCAGTGGGTGTGGTTCATCCTCGACATGAGCGCCAATTCCTGTGTTGGGTTTACAGGACTGGTCACGCCCACGATTCCTTCCGGGGCGGACCTGTGCGGCACCTGGTCCATGTGGGGCAACAAGAGAGGTGAGTTGAGAAACATCTCCCACATGTCCCTCTACGGCCGGGAGGGCACCCCTCCCCAGGAAACACCCGAGCCCGGCACGCTTTTCCTTCTGGGTTCCGCCCTTCTGGGACTGGCCGCAGCGCGCCATCTCGCCCGGCGCCGCATCCCTTGAAGCTTTTGCCACGATAACAATAAAGCGGAAAGCCCGCCTGATCAGCGGGCTTTCCGCTTTTCATGCCCCCGCTTTTCCCTCGTTTTACTGCCGTTGGACGGTAATCGAAGCACTGCCCACGTTGCCGGCAGGATCCTCCGCCCGCGCGGTCAACGTGGATGGGGAGGACGTATTGGCCGACCGGCCCTTGCCCTTACCCTTCGCCTTGCCTGTGCCGGTATCCCAAGCGTAGCTCAGGGTGGAGCCATAAGCCACGGCCACTTCCTTGCCATCGATCACAAGGGAGAGCTTGGCGACTTTTTTGTCGTCGGTGGCGCTCACGCTCACATTCACCGTGCCGCTCACCGTCGCTCCGTCGGCGGGGCTGGAGAAACTCACACGGGGAGCCACGGTATCGTTAGCCACGGTGACCGAGACGCGGGTGGAGCTCGCCGCATTACCGCTCCCGTCCACCGCCTTCGCCTGGAGGGAGATCTCCCCGTCAGGCAGGGCGGACGTATCCCAAGCGAACCGGTAGGGTGCCGTCGTCTCGGTCCCCACCAGACGGTCCCCGGCATAAAGCTCCACCCGGGCAACGCCTCCGTTGTCGCTAGCGCTCACGTCCACCGGCACCAGGCCGCTCACTTTACCGCCGGTGGGCGACGTGATGGCAACGCTCGGCGGCTGGGTATCGTTGGCGACCCGCGCCTGGGCGGCTGAGACGGCAGCAGCCGCGTCCACCCGACCATATCCATAATAAAGGTCGTAGCCCGCTGATCCGCGATCGACGGCCGTCTCGAAAAGGGTCCGGTCCAGGCTGGCCGGATCCAGACGGGGGTTGGCCGCCATCATGAGGGCATAGACGCCGGCCGTCACAGGGCTTGAGGCTGAAGTCCCAGAGAACCCCCCGTAGCCGCCCCCTCGCGTCGTGGTGTAAATGCTCACACCGGGCGCTGCCACGTCGATGTGCTTGCCCCAACTGGACCAGGACGTCCGGTTGTCCGAGCCGTCGGTCGCCGCGACCGCCGTGATGG
>NZ_DAIRTR010000036.1:0-23141 GCF_036803785.1 Pelomicrobium sp.
CCCCCGCGGGGCGGGGGGGGGGATGAAGTTTTAGCCGTCGTGCTCATGCTCCCGAGATGGCCTTACCTCACTTTGCGACAAGAGGAAGCACTTATCAGCCCTCTCCTCTCGTCCTTTTTCCGAGGAGGAGGGGACTTTGCCTCTGAGCGTATGCAGTCGTCCTCCTCTCCAGACGAGGGCTTGGGGAGAGGGGGAGCGCCGACGAGGCGATTTCGGGCATTCGGTGATGAAATCTTCGGTAGGGTGCGGCAAGGATTGATGGACAGCGTCCTGGCTCGACAGCATCAGGGTCCTGCGACAGAAGAAGGATCTAGGGGGTTGTCACGGCCGGCGCCGAACAGAAGGGAATGGGGTAGATGCGACGCGACGAGGAAGACCAACTGCGTGCCAAGATCGCGCGGATGCTGGCTGATGGGCTGGAGACCCAAACAGAGCCTTTTCCCGAGAATGACCGGCAGTTCGGGGAGTTGCTGGCAGCGCTGCGTGAGCTTCCCGCAGATGACCTGAAAGGCAAGCTGGTGCTGGCAGGATTTGTAGATCATCCCTACGGCGAGGACAAGATGCGCTGCCAGGAGTGCATGTACTACCTGGTCCATCGGAAATGGTGCGATCTGCCGGAGCTTAATCTGCCGGTGGAGCCGGATTGGTGGTGCCGCTTATGGCGGATCTGATCGCAGCGCCGGTCCCCAGAATCTCTGGGGGCGATGAGGTTTAGGAGGGAAACGATGGATGAGGAAGCCTTGCGGCGCGAGCTGGAGCATCTCCTTCAACAAGGGCTGGAGACGGAATGGCGGGAGCGCGCTTATACCAGCGAGGAGGTCAACCGTATCGTGGCGCGACTACAGGCGATCCGGCCTGACGATTATGTCTCCAAGCTCAAGGTCGCCGGTTTTACCAGCCAGCCTTATGGTGCTGGCGGAGAGATTGAACAAGCCTGCGAGACCTGTATGTATTTCGTCATTCATCGGCAGTTCTGCGAGCTGCCGGAATTGCAAATCCCGGTGAGGCCGAAGTGGTCGTGCCGGCTGTGGCGCATCTAAAGACGGCGCCGAGCGCCCGGGCTCCCGGGTTGCGGCTGCCGCCAGGGCGCCGTGGGTTTTCCACCGGGCTTGATGCCGCGCCCTGCGACCGCCCAGAGAAACGCTTGATCGCCTTGGACGGTGGAGTGGGTCCCCCGCTGTTTCGGTGAAGAGGGGGTAAGGCATGCTCACGATCATCGGTTGTGGCAACCCGGTTCGCAGCGACGACGGCGTGGGTGTGTTCGTCGCCCGGTCGTTGCAGGCCTATCTGGTCGAGCGGCCACGTGACCATGTGCGCGTGTTCGACGCCGGGACCGGTGGAATGGAGGTGATGTTCCAGGCCCGGGGCACGCGCAAACTGGTCATCGTCGATGCAGCCAGGACCGGATCCGAGGCCGGCGCCATCTTCCAGGTGCCAGGAAGCGAGCTGGCTTCCGATCACGCCCCTGGATACACCTTGCACGGTTTCCGCTGGGACCATGCGCTGGCCGCAGGAAAGCGGATCTTTCGCGAAGACTTCCCGACCGATGTGACCGTGTACCTGATCGAGGCGGTTCGCCTCGATTTTGGCCTGGAACTGAGCGAGCCGGTGCGCCTGTCGGCGCAGAAGGTGATCGCTGACCTTGAGCAGATGATCGATGAATACGCAGAAGCCTGATCCCGCCGGCCTTGTTGAAGCTGATCGGCCGCAGAGGGCTGTTTCCATCCGCCGGGGCAGCCTCTATTTGCCGCGGGAGATGTACGACCTTTACTTTGCCGGCGCTCAGACGGTCGCGCTCGTCGCCCGGGAGGACAAGATCCTGGTCATCCCCTTGGTGCCCGGGTCTGCCGGGGGATTGCTGGTCAAGACGCGCAATGCCCGGGGAGACCGGGTGGTTCACGCTCAGGAGTTTTTCCGGGAAAACGGTTTTGCTGAAGATTTTCAACAGCATGTCGTCCTTGCCCAGTGGAGCCCCGAGGCGGCCGCCCTGGTCCTGTCCAACTTGGCGAAACCTCAGGGAGTGTAAATTTACTTTACAAGTTGAAAAATCTATTGACAGTTTTTCGGTTTCCTTCTAAAGTACGACCAAAAAATAAGTCGATCGCACGACCTTAGGAGGAGCCCATGGCGCAGACCCTGGCGGCGTCCCAATTCAAGGCTGCCATTCAGGCGGCGGAGTCGGCGGCGGGGACGCCAGAGGAGAAGGCCGAAATGCTCATGGAAATTGCCATGGGCATGCAGATGCGGCCGAAAACCCCGGATCAGTTGCAGCACGCCGTCGCGCTCTACGAGCGCGCGCTCGACCTCTGTCCCGCTGAGGCGGTCTTGCTCAGGGCCCGGCTGCGCGCCCGCATGGGCACGGCCTTACAGGCATTGCCCGATGGCGGTGTCGACGCGCTCCATCGGGCCCGGGCGTGCTATGAAGAGGCGATCCCCGTCCTCAAGGAAAAGGGGCGGCCGGAAGAGGTTGCGGAAGCGGAAATGAACCTGGGGCTGGTGCTGCAGTCGCTCTCCAGCGCCGGCGCGGCCCGCATCCAGGAGGCGATCCGGTGCTATCACGCAGCCTTGAAAGTCTTCACCCGCGACGCGTACCCCCAGGAATACGCCATCCTTCACAATAACCTGGCGATTGCTTATTTGTCGATTCCGCTGTCCGACGAGCGCGGCAAAATGCGCGAGGCGCTGGCCGTTCAGTCGTTCGAAGAGGTCCTCAAGGTCATCAACCTGGTCGATCATCCGACCGAATACGCAATGGTTCAGAACAACCTCGGCAACGCGCTGCAATATGCCGCCTCCGGCCATCCGCTGGAAAACAACTTGCGCGCGCTTGCCGCCTACGATGAGGCGCTCAAGGTCCGCAACGCCCGCGACACGCCTCTGGAATATGCCAACACCATATCAAACAAAGCCAACGTGCTCAGAAATCTTCCAGATGAGCTTGAAAACCCTGGTTCCGGGCGTCGTGCCAATCTTCTCCGGGCGCGGGAACTCTGTGAGGAGGCGCGGCGCATTTTTTTAAGCCTGAATCAGGTTGGAAGCGCAGCCGTCGTGGAAGAGGCACTGGCGGAGATCGAGCAGGAGCTTGCCGATCAGTCGGCCCGTCGCGGCAATGGCGATGGGCGGGCGAGTCGGCTTTGATGGTGTCTTTGTCGTGAGGAAAACACTGAATGGAGGGAATCTTGAATCAATTGGCAACCGGACAGCTTGGCGTTCTCACGATCGCGATTTGGACTTTTTTGGCTTTCCTGCTGGCGATGGGCGGCGGGGCGGTGGCGGGTATGAGGCTCGCTGGAAAAGATCTGGGCAATGAGCTGGCGGCCCTGATGGGAGCCATGTTCGGCCCGACCGGCGCGGTGCCCGGAATTCTGCTGGCTTTGATCATCCTCGCGCTGGTCTGAGGCTGAGGGGGAACCATGTGGGATATGTTTCTTAATTCGCTCAAGCTGTTTTTCAAGGGCAAGCTGTTCCGGGACCCGCGCGCAGTGTTCAGGAAGTGGCTCATCGGTTTTTTGGCATCCCTGATCGCTGTCATCGTCCTGGCAAAAGCGGGATTGCCGATCGGGTGGACGGTGGTGATCGCCGCCCTGGGAACCGGCTTGCTGCAGCCCTATCTGTTCAAGGATCTCAAGTACAACTGAGTTTCCTCCTCTATGAACGGCCCCTCGACCGATCAGGCAGGCCTCCAGAGCGGCGGCGATTCCGCGGCCGATCTGGAACGGCTGGTTCAGGCGATCACCCGTCTCGAAGCGATCATCGCCGACTGGGACGAGGGGCAGCGGCTGACCGTGCAGGCGCTCAAATCGGCGATCGAGGACCTGCATAAGGAAGCCCTGAAACGCCTGATTCGCGCGCTGAAGGGTGAGCCGGCGGCGCTTGCTCGCATGCGGGAGGCCGTCAGCGACCAAGTGGTCTATGGGGTGCTGCGTTTCCACGGACTCGTCAAGGAGCCCCTGGAGACGCGGGTTCAGAGAGCGCTGGACGAAGTGCGCCCGTTCTTGCAGTCCCACGGCGGCGACGTGGAGCTGGTGGCAGTCAAGCCCCCCGACACGGTGGAAATCCGTCTGATCGGGTCGTGCCAGGGCTGTCCCGCTTCAAGCCAGACGCTGACCGAAGGCGTCGAAAGGGCAATCCGCATCCACTGCCCGGAGATTCTCCATATCCAACAGGTAAGCAAGGGTGCTGCGGATACTCAAAACAAAGGCGTGGCCACGGTGCACTTTATCAGCCCCTTCGCGCTGCACGCGGGTTCCGGCTGGGTGGATGCCGCCCGGCTCGACGACATCCCGGAAGGCGGCGTGACCGAGTGCAAAATCAAAGGGCGCTCCGTGTTGCTCAGCAAACGCGGCAACCACGTGAGCTGCTTCGACAATAGCTGCGCCCACCTCGGGATGCCTTTGGAGATGGGAGAGGTCCGCGATGGCATCATCACGTGCCCCTATCACGGCTTTCAGTACTTGTTGGAGACGGGCGAATGCCTGACGGCCCCCGAGGTCCAGTTGCGGGTGCATGCCGTCCGGGTGCTCGGCGATCGGGTCCAGGTGCGGTTGGAAGAGTAGCGATGGCGACGTCTTTACGGGTGAGGTGGACTCCGGCCTTGAAGCGCGAGATGGTCGGCGGAACGTCTGCTGTGCCCGTGCTGGACCGCGGCGGACCCTTCGCGTGCATCGGCGCCGCCCGCAGCGGCGAGGGCCTGGCGCTCCCCGTGAAGCCGGAGGCCGCCTCGCTCTTTGGACCCCGGGGAGCCTGCCTTGCAGGGGTTGAGGGACCGCTGTGGGTCAGCGACACTGGCCATCACCGACTGCTCGGTTGGGCGCGGGTGCCGTCTCAGGACGGGACGCCGGCAGACTGGGTCATTGGGCAGCCCGATTTCGCGCACGAGGGACGTAACGCGAAAGGACCGGCGGGCCCGGCAACGCTGAATGTGCCCACCGGTATCGCGCTCTGCGGCGACGGGATGGCGGTCGCCGACGCCTGGAACCACCGGGTGCTGATCTGGAAAACCCTTCCCAGGGACCACAACGTTCCGGCGGACCGGGTGCTCGGGCAGAAAGACTTTGAGTCGGTCGAGCCCAACGGCGGCAAGGACGATCCATCCGCCGGCAGTCTATTCTGGCCCTACGGCGTGCACTGGGATGGCGTCCGGTTATGGGTCGCCGACACCGGCAACCGGCGTGTGCTCATGTGGAACGGTCTGCCGGAGGTGAACGGCCAACCGGCGGATATGGTGTTGGGGCAGCGTGATTTCGTCAGCCGCGACGAGAACGGCGGGGGAGCGCCCACGGCCGCCAGCATGCGCTGGCCCCACGGCATCGTCGTGTGGCAGGGCCGGCTCTGCGTGGCCGACGCAGGCAATAACCGCATCATGGTGTGGGACGCGATTCCGGGCGAGAACGGGACACCCTGCGATGCGGTGCTGGGGCAGCGCGATTTTCACCAAGTGGACCATAACCAATCCCTCTACTGGCCCAGCGCTGCCAGCCTCAACATGCCCTACGGCGTGGATGCCGCTGGAGGCTGGCTCCTTGTCGCGGATACCGCCAACTCCCGTCTGCTCGCGTGGCGGGCGGAAGATTACCGCACCGGGGCGGAGGCCAGGGCGCTCACGGGGCAGCCGGATTTCCACGCCAAGGGAGATAACCGCTGGCAGCTTCCCGCGCGGGACAGCCTGTGCTGGCCCTATGGAATCATGCACCGCGATGGACTGGTCGTGGTCAGCGATTCGGGCAACAACCGCGTGCTGCTCTGGCGGCTCTCGGAGGAGCTGGCTTCATGAACGATGTCGCCGATATGCAGACCACCCAGGAGGCGGCCGAGCGCATCCGGGTGCAGGGCTTGGTTCAAGGCGTGGGGTTTCGGCCCACCGTGTGGCGGCTCGCCCGCCGCTACGGCCTGCGCGGCTCGGTGGCGAACGACGGGCAGGGCGTGAGCATCCATGTGTGCGGTCCCGTCGCTGCCCTCGATGGGTTCGCTGCAGCCTTGCTTCGCGAAGCTCCGCCGCTTGCCCGAATCGATCGCATCGAGCGCGAGCCGACCGCAGTTTTTCCCCAGCACCCGGATTTTCGCATTCTTGGCAGCCATGCAACCACTGTCAGCACCGGCGTCGTGCCCGACGCGGCAGCCTGTCCCGAATGCGTCCAGGAAGTATTCGATCCCTTCGCGCGGCGCTACCGCTATCCTTTCACCAATTGCACCCGCTGCGGCCCGCGTTTGTCCATCATCGAGGCCATCCCTTACGACCGCGCCACGACCACGATGCGGGCGTTCGCCATGTGCCCGCAGTGCCGCGCTGAATACGTCGACCCCGCGGATCGCCGCTTCCACGCGCAGCCGATCGCCTGCCATGCCTGCGGGCCCCGTGCCTGGTTGGAGCGCGCCGATGGGGCGCCGGTGGCGGTCGACGCTTTTACCATGCTGGACGACGTGGACGCTGTCTGTACGCTGCTCCAGCGCGGGCATATCGTCGCGATCAAAGGGCTGGGAGGGTTCCAGCTCGCGTGCGACGCCTGCAATGAAGCGGCCGTCGCCCGCCTGCGCCGGCTCAAACGGCGCAGCCGCAAGCCTTTCGCCCTCATGGCGCGGGATGTGGAGACGGTGCGCCGTTACTGTGTGGTGACCGAGGGCGAAGAAGCGCTGCTGCGCAGCCCGGCCGGCCCGATCGTCGTTCTGGATGCGACCGGACCGGAGCGGGTGGCGGAAAGCGTGGCGCCCGGCGTGAAGACCCTGGGCTTTATGTTGCCCAACACGCCGCTGCACCACTTGATGCTGCGGCGGATGAACCGGCCCATCGTGCTGACCAGCGGCAACCGCTCGGACGAGCCCCAGTGCATCGACAATGCCAAGGCCCGCGCCCGCCTGGGCGGCATCGCCGAGTATTTCCTGATGCATAACCGGGACGTCGCCCGGCGCGTGGACGATTCCGTGGTGCGCGAGATGGCCGGTGCACCGCGCGTCCTGCGGCGGGGACGGGGTTACGCGCCGGCCCCTCTGTCCCTCGCACCTGGTTTTTCCGCCGCTCCAGCGGTGCTCGCCATGGGTGGCGAGCTGAAAAACACGTTTTGCCTGTTGCGTGACGGACGGGCCATCGTGTCGCACCACATGGGCGACCTGGAAGACGCGCTGATCTACGCGGATTACCGCAACTGCGTCGAGCGGTATTTGAAGCTGTTCGAGCACGAACCGCGGATCGTTGCGGTGGATTGCCATCCCGAGTATCTGTCGCGCAAGTGGGGGCAAGAGCTCTCGGCGCGCTGGGGCGCGAGCCTGCTGGAAGTGCAGCATCATCACGCCCATGTCGCCGCCTGTCTGGCGGAAAACGCCTTCCCGCTGGAGGGGGGACCGGTGATTGGTGTGGCGCTCGACGGGTTGGGCTTCGGCACGGACGGCACCCTGTGGGGCGGGGAGTTCCTGCTCGCTGACTACCGCGAGTGCAAGCGGCTGGGCACCTTCAAGCCGGTGGCGATGCCGGGTGGGGAGCAGGCGGTGTACGAGCCGTGGCGCAACACCTACGCCCACCTGATGGCCGAGATGGGTTGGGCCCGGTTCGCGATGAACTACGCTGAGCTCGACCTTTACCGCTTCTTGGAGGCCAAGCCTCGCCGCCTGCTGGATCGGATGATCAGCCGCGGGATCAACAGCCCGCTCGCCAGCTCGTGCGGGCGTCTGTTCGACGCCGTCGCGGCGGCGGCAGGCGTGTGTCGGGAGCGGGTCACGTACGAAGGGGAGGCGGCGGTGGCGCTCGAAGCCCTGGTGGACGAGCGCACGCTGAAGGAGGAGGACGAACTCCTCGCCTATCCGTTCGCGATTCCGAGGCTCAAGTCCGCCCATCTCCCTTACGTGGAGCCGCTGGCCATGTGGCAGGCGTTGCTCGGGGATCTGCTTTTGGGCACGCCGGTCCCGGTCATTGCGGCTCGCTTCCACAAGGGGCTGGCTATCGTCATCGCGCGCATGGTCGACACGCTCAGCCGGGAGGCCGGCGGCGACAAGCCTGTCAGGACGGTTGCCTTGTCGGGCGGCGTCTTCCAGAACCGCGTCCTGCTGGAACAGGTGACGGCGCGGCTCAAGGCCATCGGCTTTAAGGTACTGACCCACCGGCATGTGCCTCCGAACGATGGCGGGCTGGCGCTGGGACAGGCTGCTGTCGCTGCGGCAAGATCGCTGACCAATAGCCAATAGGGAAAGGAGGGAAGGATGTGCTTGGGAATCCCGGGGCAGATCGTGGAAGTGACCGATTCCGACAAAAAGCTCGCCATCGTCGATGTGGGAGGCGTCAGGCGAACGGTCAACATCGCTTGCATCGTCGATGAGGCCCATCCCGCTGCGGCATGCGTCGGCGACTGGGTCCTGGTGCACGTCGGTTTCGCCATGAGCCGCATCGACGAAGAGGAAGCCGCGCGCACGCTGGAGCTTCTGACCCAACTGGGCGAAGCGCAGGCCGAAATCCAGGCCATGCAAGCCACGGCGTAGCGGCCCGGCGCTCTGAAATAGTCGCCGCTGACCCCCCTTGAGCCGCTTGACCCATGCCAGAACGCGACGCATTGCAAACGCTTTACCCGTTCCTGCACGGCGATCGACAGGATCCGGACGCGCTGAACCAGGCGCTGCTCGAGTCGGTGCGGCAAAAGGCCCGGCACAGCTACGAGGTGAAGCGCGCCTTCTTTGAAGAGAACGCGCAGCAGGTCGTTCAGGTCGCCCATGCCATCGCCGATGTGTATCGCCGTCATGGGCGCCTTTACAGCATGGGTAACGGCGGTTCCAGTTGCGACGCCGCCCACATCGCGGTGGAGTTTTTACATCCCATCACCGCCGGGCGCCCTGCGTTGACGGCGGTGAACCTGGTGGCCGATACGGCGATGATGACGGCGGTGGGCAATGACGTGGGTTACAAACACATCTTCGTTCGCCAGATCGTCGCCTTGGGGCGCGCCGGCGACGGTCTGATCGGGATCTCGACGAGCGGCAACTCGGAAAACCTGCTCGCGGCTTTCGCCAAGGCCAAGGAAATGGGAATGGTGACCATTGGGCTGTCGGGCATGGACGGCGGCAAGATGGCCGTAAGCCCCGATGTGGATTACTGCCTGACGGTGCGCACCGACAGTATTCATCGCATCCAGGAAACCCACGTGGCGATTTACCACATCTTGTGGGATCTCGTGCATACGCTGCTCGCTGATGATCGCGGCGGTCTTGCGGCAAGGAATGAACCATGAAATATGTCGATAAGTTCCGCGACCCGGAAAAGGCGCGCACGCTGGCCAAAGAGATCCGGGACCTGGTCGGGCGGATCGAGCGGGCGCGCCGGCGTCCCCTGCAGATCATGGAAGTGTGCGGCGGCCACACCCATTCGATTTTCCGCTACGGCATCCAGCAGATGCTTCCGGACGAAGTGGAGTTCGTGCACGGCCCCGGCTGCCCGGTATGCGTGCTGCCGATGGGGAGGGTGGACGACTGCGTGGCGCTGGCGGAGCGCCCGGAGGTCATTTTCACCACCTTCGGCGATGCCATGCGAGTGCCCGGGTCGAAGAAGAGCCTGTTGCAGGCAAAAGCCGACGGCGCAGACGTGCGCATGGTGTATTCGCCTCTCGACGCGCTCAAGCTGGCGCGAGAAAATCCCGGACGGGAGGTCGTCTTTTTTGGCCTCGGGTTTGAAACCACCATGCCCAGCACGGCCATGACGGTGCTGCAGGCCAAGGCCGAAGGGCTGCGCAACTTCTCGCTGTTCTGCAACCATATCACCATCATTCCCACCATCAAGGCGATTCTCGATTCACCGGATATGCACCTGGACGGGTTCCTGGGCCCGGGTCACGTGAGTATGGTGATCGGCACCCGCCCGTACCAGTTCATCGCCAGGCACTACGGGAAACCGATCACCATTGCCGGGTTCGAGCCGCTGGACGTGCTTCAGGCCGTCTGGATGGTGCTCAGGCAGATCGCCGAGGGCCGCTGCGAGGTGGAAAACCAATATGGCCGGGTTGTGCCCGAGGAGGGTAACGCCCAAGCTCTGGCCGCCATCCATGAGGTGTTCGAGCTGCGGGAGTTTTTCGAATGGCGTGGCCTGGGCTCCATCGATCACTCCGGCGTGCGTATTCGAGACGCCTACGCTGAGTTCGACGCCGAGCGCAAGTTTTCCGTGCCCAACGTGAGAATCGCCGATCCCAAATCGTGCCAGTGCGGGGAGGTGCTCAAGGGTGTGATCAAACCCCACGAATGCAAGGTGTTCGGGACGGCCTGTACCCCGGAAACCCCGCTCGGCGCTCTGATGGTCTCGTCCGAGGGCGCCTGCGCGGCCTATTACAGCTACGGGCGGATCGAGCTGGGTTCGAAACACGGCCGGCTGCAACATGGCGGGCCTCAGCGAAGGATCAACCCATGAGCGATCAGGCTGAAGCCACCGTGCGGGTGATCGAAGGGGGCTTGCGCAAGCCCGGCAGGCTGCGCGATTCGCACATCACGCTCGCCCACGGCAGCGGCGGCAAAGCGATGCGGGATCTCATCGAAGACGTGTTCGTCGGGTCGTTCGATAACCCGGCGCTCGCCGCCCTGGAAGACCAGGCGGTGGTTGCGCTTTCGGAACTCGCTTCCCACGGCGATCGTCTCGCCTTCACCACCGACACCTTCGTCGTCAATCCTTTGTTTTTTTCCGGCGGCGACATCGGCACGCTGGCGGTGGCGGGCACGGTCAACGATCTCGCGGTGAGCGGGGCAAAGCCGCTGTTTCTGTCCTGCGGAATCGTCATGGAGGAGGGGCTACCGGTGGAGACGCTGCGCCGCGTCGTGGCGAGCATGAAGCGCACCGCAGAACAGGCGGGCGTTTACATTGTCACCGGTGACACCAAGGTGGTGGAACGAGGCGCGGCGGACAAGCTCTTCATCAACACGGCCGGGATCGGCGTCGTTCCGGAAGGGATATCGATTTCCGCACGCAACGCCCGCCCGGGTGATGCGGTCATCGTGAGCGGCTACCTGGGGGATCATGGCACGGCAATCCTGGTCGCCCGCAACGAGCTGGCGCTTGAAACCCAGATTGCAAGCGACTGCCAACCGCTCAACGGACTGGTGGAGACCATGTTGAGGACATGTCCCGATCTCCACTGCCTGCGCGACGCGACCCGGGGCGGCGTGGCGACCGTACTGAACGAGTTCGCGCAGAGCTCCGGGGTCACGATCCGCGTTCTGGAGGCAGCGCTGCCGCTGCGCCAGGAAGTGAAGGGCGCGTGCGAGATTCTGGGCCTCGACCCGCTTTATCTGGCGAATGAGGGAAAGCTGGTGGCCGTGGTGCCGGCTGAAGCGGCGCAGCGCGTGCTGGCGGCCATGCGCGCCCATCCAGCGGGCGAGCACGCAGCGGTGATCGGAAAAGTGACCGGCGAACAGGCGGGCGTGGTGGTTCTGCAGACCGTGTTCGGCGGCGAGCGCATCGTTGACATGCTGGTGGGCGAACAACTGCCGAGAATCTGCTAGCGAGGAGACGCAAGACGTGCATGAGCTCGGCATCACCCGCAGCATCGTCGCGATCGTGTGCGAACAGGCCCGGGGCGCGAAGGTCCTGCGCGTGACCTTGGAAATCGGCAAGCTGTCGGCCGTGATGCCCGATGCAGTGCGGTTTTGTTTCGATGTGTGCGCAAGGGGCACGCCGGCCGAGGGCGCAGAACTGGAAATCATCGAGGTGCCGGGGTGGGCCATTTGCCGAAGCTGCGGCGGTGAGATGGCGCTTGCCGAACCCTTCGGCCGTTGTCCGTGTGGCAGCTCGAGCCTCGAGCTGATTGCCGGAGAGGAGCTGAAAATCAAAGAGATGGAGGTGGCGGAATGTGCATGACCTGCGGCTGTTCAGACACAGAGACAATCACTCTGACGGATCCGGCAACGGGAAAGGCGATCACGCTGAGCAAAGCGGAGCATGACCGCGCCCATGCCCTGGGGATCGCGCACGATCACGGGCACACGCATGATCGCGATGCCTTTCGCGGCCACGGACACGATCATCCCGACGATCATGCCCATGACCACGCCCATGAACATGCTCACGGGCCCGTGCCGGACGGTCAGGCGATCGGGGGCCAGGCTAAAGGGCACACCCGCACCATGGCGCTTGAGGAGGAAGTCCTTGCGAAGAATCGGTTGCTTGCCGAACGCAATCGGGGATGGCTCGCGGGGCGCGGCGTGGTGGCACTGAACCTCATGAGCTCCCCGGGTGCTGGAAAGACCACGTTGCTGGAGCGCACCATCCGCGATCTCAAGGAAGAGCTGCAGATCCATGTAATCGAAGGCGACCAGGCGACAATCAACGATGCAGAGCGTATCCGAGCCACGGGATGCAAGGTGATCCAGATCAACACCGGAACCGGTTGCCACCTGGACGCTGAAATGCTGGCGCGGGGTCTGCGCGAACTCGATCCGCCGTTCGGCTCGGTGGTGATGATCGAAAACGTGGGCAATCTGGTGTGTCCGGCGCTGTTTGATTTGGGAGAGCAGGCCAAAGTGGTCATTCTGTCGGTGACCGAAGGCGAGGACAAGCCGATCAAATACCCCCACATGTTCAAGGCGAGTGAGCTCATGGTCATCAACAAGATCGATCTCCTGCCTTATCTTCAATTCGATATCGAACGCTGCATCGCCTTTGCCCGGGAGGTCAATCCTGCGATTCGGGTGTTGCGCGTGTCGGCTCAGACAGGGGAGGGCATGGCCGCCTGGTACGGCTGGCTGCGAAGTCAGCGTCACGAGAGGCCGCACGCGGGGGTTGCATAAGGCGCGAAGCATGGAGGCGATCGTTACAGCGCGCGGCCCGCAGGTCGATCCCCAGCGGAGAGAAGCGCTGGTGACGGAACGGTCGACCGTGCGCCTGGGCGATGAGGAGGCGTCTTCTCGCAAGGCTAAAGGCGAGATGCTAAGCCGCTGGGACGACTTGGGCCGCCTGGTGCGGGCCCCGGACAGTCCCTTGAACGCCGTGTGCGAGCTGGCGGAGGCGGTTGCCCCGTACGACATCTCCGTCCTGATCACTGGCGAATCCGGCACGGGCAAGGAGTTGCTGGCCCGCGCCATCCATGACCGTTCCCTCCGGGCGAACCGCACCTTCGTGGTGGAAAACTGCGGCGCGGTGCCGGATCCGCTCCTGGAAAGCGAGCTCTTCGGTCATCGGCGCGGGGCCTTCACCGGCGCCTACGAGGATCATGTGGGGTTGTTCCAGCAGGCCGACGGTGGCACCCTATTGCTCGACGAGATCGGTGAAACCTCACCCGCGTTTCAGGTGAAGCTGCTGCGCGTGCTGCAGAACGGAGAGATCCGGCCGGTGGGCTCCAGCCGTACGCTGCGCGTGAACGTGAGGGTGATCGCCGCCACCAACCGAAACCTCCAGGAGGAGGTGCGGCGGGGCCGTTTTCGAGAAGACCTTTACTACCGTCTAGCCATGGTCACCCTCCATGTGCCTGCGTTGCGGGAGCGCCCGATGGACATTCCGCTCATCGCGAACCATATCCTGGCGCGGGCCATGGCGGCGCTGGGCAAGCCCGTGGAAGGGTTTACCGAAGAGGCCCTGGCGTTGCTCAAAGCCTATCGCTGGCCGGGTAACGTACGCCAGCTTGAAAACGAGATTGTGCGCATGCTGGCCTTGGCCAGAGGCCCCCGCCTTGGCGCCGAGCTGTTTTCGCCCCAGGTGTTTCACGCCTTGGAGGAAGAGGCCGACGAAGCGGCCTTCACCACCCTGTCACGGCTGGACGGAACGCTCAAGGAGCGGATGGAAGTCCTGGAAGCCCGCATGCTGAAGGAAACCCTCATCCGCCACCGCTGGAACAAGACCCAGGCCGCCCGAGAGCTGGGACTCTCCAGGGCGGGCCTGCGCAGTAAGCTTGCCCGTTATGGAATGGAAAAAAATGATCGGCCCTAAACCGGAAGGCATCAACGTTCTCTGGCTGCAGTCGGGCGGCTGCGGAGGCTGCACCATGTCGCTGCTGTGCGCCGATTCGTGCAACCTCTTCGAGATGCTGAGCTCGGCGGGCGTGCGCTTCTTGTGGCACCCTTCCCTGTCCGAGGAGACGGGGGTTGAAGTGACCAGAGTCATGGAGCGTTGCCTGTCAGGTCAGGTGACGCTCGACGCGCTGTGCGTGGAGGGGTCGCTGCTTCGGGGCCCGAACGGCACCGGGCGCTTTCACCTCCTTGCCGGTACCGGCCGCCCCATGATCCAGTGGGTCCGGGAGCTGGCGAGCGTGGCCCGCTATACGGTCGCGGTCGGGACTTGCGCCGCCTACGGTGGGGTCACGGCGGCCGGCGGCAATCCGACGGACGCCTGCGGGCTCCAGTACGAGGGCGACGAGCCCGGCGGGCTGCTCGGTGTGGAATATCGTTCCCGATCAGGGCTGCCGGTCATCAACATCGCAGGCTGCCCGACGCACCCCAACTGGGTCGTCGAGACCCTCATGTGCCTGGCCTTCGGCCTTTTTTCCGAGCGCGATATGGACGCGCTGGGGCGGCCGCGTTTCTACGCCGATCATCTCGTTCACCATGGCTGCACGCGCAACGAGTATTACGAATTCAAGGCCAGCGCGGAGAAGCCCTCGGACCTGGGCTGCATGATGGAGAACATGGGCTGCAAGGGTACCCAGGCCCATGCCGACTGCAACATTCGCCTGTGGAACGGAGAGGGCTCGTGTACCCGCGGCGGTTATGCCTGCATCAGTTGCACCGAGCCCGGCTTTGAGGAGCCGGGCCATCCCTTTGCCCAGACGCCCAAGATCGCCGGCATTCCCGTGGGATTGCCCACGGATATGCCCAAGGCGTGGTTCGTGGCGCTGGCGTCGCTGTCGAAATCGGCCACGCCCAGGCGGGTGCGGGAGAATGCAGTGTCCGACCACCAGGTGATTACGCCTGCAATTCGCAAAACCCGCCTCCGATGAAGCGGAGGATGGCCGGTGTGGTATCCTCATCTCTCTTTGAGGAGGGCAGAAAAGACCTTGCCGGGAAGAGGATACTCCCATGAGCCGGCTAATCGTTGGCCCTTTTAACCGCGTGGAGGGCGACCTCGAAGTCACCCTCGAGGTCGCGGCAGGCCGAGTCCGTTCGGCCCGGGTGAATTCCCCCCTATACCGCGGCTTCGAACAGATCCTGCGCGGCAAAGACCCCATGGACGCGCTCGTGTTTGCGCCGCGTATCTGCGGCATCTGCTCGGTGTCCCAGTCGGTCGCGGCGGCCTCAGCTCTGGCAAGCCTCATGAAGCTCGAACCGCCAGAGAATGGCCGGCTGGCGACCAACCTCATCCTGGCTGCGGAGAACCTGGCTGATCATTTCACCCATTTCTACCTTTTCTTCATGCCGGATTTTGCCAGGGACGTCTACCGGCATCGGCCCTGGTTTACCGCCGTCCAGGCGCGCTTCAAGGCCATCGAGGGCTCGGCCGCCGGCGACGCCTTGCCAGCCCGGGCGAAGCTGCTCTCGCTCATGGGGTCCATGGCTGGCAAGTGGCCTCATACGCTTTCCATCCAGCCGGGGGGTTCCGCTCGTCCCGTGGAGGGAGGGGAGAAGATACGGCTTTACAGCATCCTGAGGGAGTTCCGGCGGTCTCTTGAGAAAACGCTGTTTGGCGATGCCCTGGAAGCCGTGGCAGGCCTGGAGAGCCCCCGGGACCTGGAAGGCTGGATGGCAGCCCGGGCGCCGGCCGCGAGCGATTTCCGTCTGTTCCTGGAGATCGCTCAGGACCTGGCGCTGGAAAAGCTAGGACGCGCGACCGACCGGTTTCTGAGCTATGGGACCTATTCCCAGGGGGATGGATTCATGTTCCGCCGTGGCGTATGGGAGGGCGGGTTCAAGCCTTTGGATGTCGACGCCATTACCGAGGACATCAGCCATAGCTGGATGGCAGGACCGGCCAAGCCCCAACCTCCTGCGCATGGGGTCACGCAGCCTTTGGCCGAGAAACCACAGGCTTACTCCTGGTGCAAGGCGCCGCGCCTGAACGGCGACGTGGCGGAGACGGGGGCGCTCGCCCGCCAAGTGGTGAACGGGCACCCCCTCATCCGGGACCTCGTGGCGCAAAGCGGCGGCAACGTGCGCAATCGGGTCATCGCCCGGCTGCTGGAGCTGGCGCTGGTGGTTCCCGCCATGGAGTCCTGGGTGCGGGCCTTGGAGCCGGGTGCACCCTTCTGCCACCACGCGCCGGTGCCGGAAGAGGGGTGCGGGGTCGGGCTCACCGAATCCGCGCGCGGCAGCCTCGGCCATTGGCTGGAGGTCCGGCGAGGCCGCATCCATAATTATCAAATCATTTCACCGACCACCTGGAACTTCTCACCCCGCGACGCGCAGGGCGTGCCCGGCCCCCTGGAGCAGGCCCTGGTGGGCGTGCCGGTGCAGGAAGGGGAAACGGTGCCCGTCGCCGTCCAGCACGTGGTGCGCTCCTTCGACCCTTGCATGGTATGCACCGTGCATTAGGAGATGAAACGGCGGGCTGCCGGGGGGTGGAGAGCGAGTCGCGGCTTAAGTTTAGCGATTACAGCCCAGGAGATGGAACGCTTCACGATTTCGCTCGATGAGCGCCTTGCCCGGGAATTCGACGAGTTCATCCGGGTGCGCGGCTACCAGAATCGCTCCGAGGCGATCAGAGATCTGCTGCGCCGGCACCTGGAAGAGCAGCGCCTGCGCTCCGGGGATGCACCTTTTTGCACTGCCAGCCTGTCGTATATCTACAACCATCACGAGCGGGAGCTCGCCGAGCGCCTGACCCACAAGCAGCACGCTCACCACGACTTGTGCGTGTCGACGATGCACGTGCACCTGGATCACGAGCATTGCCTGGAGACCGTGGTCCTGCGCGGCCCGACCGCGGCGGTGAGGCAGTTCGCGGAAAGCGTCATGGCGGAGCGCGGCGTGCGCCATGGCAGCCTCAACCTCGTTCCCGTGGACCTGGAGACGGCGGACGCCGCCCATCAACATCTCCACACTCACCCCAAGACTTAGCAGTCCGGCGATGAAGGCCCGGCACAAACAGGAGCGATCGACAGCAGGGCGCGCTCTGCCCGAGCGGTCCGTGATTCCGAAAAACCTCGGCGAAGTCGGCGAATCCGTGTGGATCGACGTGATCCGCAAGATGGACGAGGTCTACAGCGAACTGTTGCAGTACGAGGTGGCGCTGGAGCAGAAGAACGCCGAGCTGGAGGAAACCCAGCAGTTCCTCTTCAGCGTCCTCACTTCCATGTCCGACATCCTCATCGTGTGCGACCGGAAAGGAGCGATCCAGGAGGTGAACCGCGCGCTCGTCAAGCTGGTGGGACGAGAGGCCGCGGCGTTGCGGGGCGTGTGCGTGCTGGAGCTGCTCGCTGACAAGGCTTCCCGGGAGCGGGCGGCTCAGTTTATTTACCACCTCCACGGGGAAGGCCTGACGGATTGCGAGCTGCAGTTCCCGGGCGACCGATGGCACGGCGATCCCGGTCGCTGTGAACTGGACGCCTCGCTACAACACGGTGGGCAAGGCGGTGGGCAAGGCGGTGGGCATGGTGCTGGTGGGGCGCCCGGTGGGGGAACTCAAGCGCGCCTATCAAGCATTGCGGGAAGCGCATGAGGACTTGAAACGTACCCAGCAGCAGTTGGTGCATTCGGAGAAAATGGCCTCTCTGGGCCAGTTGGTGGCTGGGGTGGCCCACGAGCTCAACAATCCCATCAGCTTCGTCCTGGGCAATGTGCATGCCCTCAAGCGCTATGTCGGCCGCCTCTGGACCTATCTGGAAGCCGTGCATGCCGATGCGCCCGAGGCCAGACTCGCCGAGCTGCGCCGCAGCCTGCGCATCGATCGGATCCTGGAGGACTTGAACCCCCTGATCGAAGGCACTATCGAGGGCGCCGAGCGCACCCGCGACATCGTCGATGCCCTGAAACGCTTTTCCGCTGCGGACAGCAATGAAAACGTGCGCTTTAACCTCCGGGAAGTCCTGGAGCGGTCGGTGCGCTGGGTGATCAAGGCTTCGGGCACCCACCTGCAGGTGGTGATGGACGTTCCGCCCGAGATCCCGGTCATGGGCTCCGCGGGCCAGATGCAGCAGGTGATCGTCAATCTCGTGCAAAACGCGGTCGACAGCGTCGGCAGGAAAGAGAATGCGCGGCTGGAGATCACGGGTCGGGCGAAGGACGGCCGCATCGAGATCGCTTTCCACGACAACGGCCCCGGCATTCCCGAACAGTACCTTCCCCGCGTGTTCGACCCGTTTTTTACCACCAAGCCGGTGGGCAAGGGCACGGGGTTGGGGCTGTCCATCAGCTACGGCATCGTCGAGCGTCACGGGGGGCGGCTTTGCGCCGCCAATCATCCTGAAGGGGGCGCGGTCTTCACCTTGGCCTTGCCCTTGGCGTGAGCCAGCGTCCAAGGGGATGCCAGGGGCGCGAACAGTTTGGAAAGCAACTTTCCACTCCCCCGTCCAGAAATTGCACAAAAACCATGAATAAACAATGGACCGGCGACATGGCACGGTTTTTGTTATGACAATTTTGTAAATCGTCATACCGCCGGGCCGGTCAAGGTTCGAGACGGCCGCCTCGACGGAGATGGCGATGGCTTCTGGGCGGATCGTCGCCTGCTCCTCTGCTGGGAGCCGCTCGATGATTCGCAGGGAACCGGCCCACAGACGCGGCAGTTGAAAATCGGAGGAGAAACTTGGAAGTCTTACAGACGAACGGGCTCGCCTTGATGGTTCTGGCGTTTACGCTCGGATTGAAGCATGGGCTCGACGCAGACCACCTGGCCACGATCGACGGCCTGACCCGCTTCAACGCCCGGGCAAACCCAAGGCTTGCGCGGTTCTGCGGTTTCCTGTTCTCGCTCGGCCACGGGGCGGTGGTCCTGGCGGTCGCCTTGATGGTGAGCACGCTCGCCCAGCGATGGCGGATTCCGGTCTGGATGGAGGAGGTGGGAGGCTGGATTTCCATCGTTTTTCTGCTTCTCCTGGGAATACTCAACCTCACGGCAGTCCTCAAGACCGACCCCAGCGAAGTGGTGTGCACCGTCGGACTCAAGGGGCGTTTTCTCGGCCGCCTGCAGAGGACCGGAAATC
This sequence comes from Pelomicrobium sp., assembly GCF_036803785.1. Taxonomy (NCBI): domain Bacteria; kingdom Pseudomonadati; phylum Pseudomonadota; class Hydrogenophilia; genus Pelomicrobium; species Pelomicrobium sp. The sequence goes on from NZ_DAIRTR010000036.1 coordinate 19,020, forward strand.
CGCTGCTCATCGCCCTGGTCGGCGCAGCCTTTGCCCTTTCTTTCGATACGCTCAGCCAGGCCGCGCTGTTTGCGCTCACAGGCGCCCAGTTCGGCGGTCCCTGGTATTCGCTGATGCTGGGGCTTTTATTCATGCTCGGCATGATGGTGACCGACGGTATCAATGGGCTTTGGATCTCGCGCCTGATCCAGCGGGCGGACGAGACGGCGCGCATTGCCTCGCGGGTGATGGGGCTGGTGGTTTCCAGCCTGAGCCTGGGGGTGGCGGGCTTCGGCATCGCCCGATACTTCTTTCCGGCGGTGGACCAGTGGAGCCAGGGCAAGGAGCTTGCTTTCGGGGCCACTGTGATCGTTGTGGTCGCAGCGAGCTTCGCGTTTGCCTTGCGCCTCGCGCGGCCGTCTTCGGCGCGTTTTGACGTGGACGGGGAAAAGCGCCGAATTTTTTCCCTAACGGTAAGAAGAATTTAGTTTTTTTCATACGACGCGACCCGGACGCGCCCCGGTGCGGGCCGGGGAAGTGCGTGTTGTGGCGTGATCGGTTTGGAGAAGGGGATCGACAGAATGGGCATGAGAAACCCACCTCATGGGGGCCCTATCCCAGCCAGCCTTGCTCTGTGGCTTCTAGCCGGCCTCGGCTTGGGGTGGACGCAACCCGTCCTGGCGGGCGGCATCCCCACCTTGACGCTGGAACCCGTGGAAGTCACGGCCAGCCGCGAGGACCTCATCGGGACTGCCGATTCTGCGAACGTGGGAACGGTGAACCGGGCTCAGCTAGAGGCTCACCCGGTGTATCGAGTGGGGGAAGTGCTGGAGGAAACCCCCGGGCTGATCCTGACGCAGCACAGCGGGGAGGGCAAGGCGAACCAGTACTTTCTGCGCGGCTTCAACTTGGACCACGGCACCGATCTTGCGATTTTCGTGGACGGTATGCCGGTCAATCTGCGCTCCCATGCCCATGGCCAGGGCTGGTCGGATCTCAATTTCATGATTCCGGAGCTGGTGAGTAACCTCCAATACAAGAAAGGGTCCTACTACCCGGAGGAAGGGGATTTCGCGGCCGCCGGCGCGGTGCATATCCATTACGCCGATGCCTTGCCCCAGGGGGTGGCGTCCTTAGGCGGGGGCAGCGGCGGCTATGGACGCTTACTCGTGGCCGATTCTCCCAAATGGGGCGAGGGCCATCTGCTGTATGCGCTGGAGCTCTTTCATCACGACGGCCCCTGGACGCATCCGGACGATTACAAGAAAGTCAACGCCGTGTTGCGCTACAGCCAGGGCACGGCACTGAACGGGTTTAACCTGACCGCCATGGCCTACCACGGAGCCTGGAACGCCACCGACCAGGTGGCGAAGCGCGCCGTGGACTCCGGCCTGATCGGGCGCTTCGACGCGCTGGATCCCACCGATGGGGGCGAGGCTTCCCGCTATAGCCTGTCCGGGGCCTGGAAGCGCACCGCCGGCAATTCGGTCACCCAGGCCAATGCGTATCTGGTCAGGAGCAAACTCAGTCTATTTTCGAATTTCACTTATTTTCTCGACGACCCCGTGAACGGCGATCAATTCGAGCAGCCCGACAGCCGCGTTTTCTGGGGAATGAACGCGAGCCACACCTGGCTTGGCAACTGGAACGGACGGGAGGTGGAAAACACCATCGGGCTGCAGGTGCGCAATGACAACATCTTCAACGGATTGTTCAAGACTCGCCAGCGGGAGACGCTCTCCACCGTCCGTCAAGATCACGTCACCGAGGGCAGCCTCGGCGTGTATTTCCAGAACCGCACTCAATGGCTGGAGAAATTCCGCACCGTGGCAGGGATACGCGGCGATTTTTATCGCGCCAAGGTCGAGTCCGACAATCCGGCCAACTCGGGCGAGGTGAGCGCCAGCATCGCCAACCCGCAATTGAGCTTGGTTTTCGGTCCCTGGGCGAAGACCGAGTACTACGTCAATCTTGGGGGTGGATTCCACAGCAACGACGCGCGCGGCGCCACGATCACCGTCACCCCGGGGAACGGCCCCAACGCCAACCTGCCCCAAGAGAAAGCGCCGCTGCTGGTGCGCGCCAAGGGAGCCGAGGTCGGCCTGCGCAGCGCGATCGTGCCGGGTTTGCAGAGCTCTCTGGCCGTTTTCCTGCTGGACGTTGACTCCGAGCTGGTCTTCGTCGGCGATGCCGGAACCACCGAGGCGGGCCGTCCCAGCCGCCGCGTCGGCTTCGAGTTCGCCAACTACTACGCCCCCACCTCGTGGCTGACCATCGATGCGGACTTCGCCTACGCGCGGGCGAGGTTCAGAAACGCCGATCCTGCGGGAGATCGCATCCCCGGGGCGGTGGAGGGGGTTGCGTCGATCGGCCTGTCGGTGGATCACCTGGGCCCTTATTTCGGCGCGCTGCGGCTGCGGTATTTCGGTCCGCGGGCCTTGATCGAGGACAACAGCGTGCGCTCCGATTCCACCACCCTGGTGGAAGCCCGGGTGGGATACAGGATCGACAAAAACCTCCGGGTGGCGTTGGACATCCACAATCTGTTGAACTCCCGGGACGATCAGATCGCTTACTTTTATGCCTCCCGCTTGCCGGGCGAGCCGGCTCAAGGGGTGAACGACATCCACTTCCATCCCGTGGAGCCGAGATCCTACCGCTTGACGCTGATCGCCAATTTCTAGCGTCTTGAGATGGATATCTTCTCCCCGCGCACCTCTCTATTCACCTTCGGACTGGTACTTCTGCTGCACGTCGCATTTCTGTACGCCTTGCAGTCCGGTTTGGCACGCGATCTCGCGCAGCGCGTATTACCCAAGGTGATGTACGCCGAAATCATTGCACCCCCCGTGCCGCAGCCACCTCCGCCTCTTTCGCCGCGACCGCCCGAAGTGGTGCACAAGCCTCGCATCGTGCAGCCGGCGACACCGCCCATGGCGGATCCAGAACCCAGCGAGCGCGCCATCTCTCCCCCAGAAGCGCCAGCGATAGTGGCGCCCACTTCCGAACCCGTGGCAATGAGCGCACCTCCTGCCCCCCCTGCCCCGCTCACGCCGGTGACACCGCCCCGGTTTGACGCGGCCTACCTCAATAATCCCGCACCCGACTATCCCGCGCTGGCGCGCCGCATGGGCGAGGAAGGACGGGTGCTGCTGAGAGTGCTGGTCACCGCCGATGGTCGTGCCAGCCAGGTGAAGTTGCATGCGACGAGCGGCTCCGCGCGCCTGGACGAGGCCGCCGCGCGCGCCGTGGCGCAATGGCGTTTCGTCCCCGCCCGCCAGGGCGACCAGCCGGTGGACGCCTGGGTACTGGTACCCGTCGTTTTCAAGCTGCAATGAAGGGGGGAAATCGTGAACAATCCTTACGGGCTAATCAATTTGTGGTCGCAGGGCGATGGGGTCATGCGGGGTGTCGCCCTCCTGCTGCTCACCATGTCCGTACTGTCCTGGTACGTGATGCTGATGCGCGGCTGGCAGGCGCTCCGCGTGAACCGCCTAGCCAATATCGCCGAGCGTTCCCTGCGCGATGCGCAAGCGCTGTCCGACCTTGGGCCTCGACTTGAGCCTGCACCGGACAATGCCTTCCGGCGGGTGATCGACGAAGCCACGATCTGCCTTCAACTACACCCGGTCATGCGGGCGCGCGGCGACGCAGCCCCACCGGGTGCCGAGTGGCTGGCCAGCCACCTGCGCCAGGCGATCGATGACGCCTCTACGCGCTTGCAGAGCGGCCTTGGTTTGCTCGCCTCGATCAGCAGTACCGCGCCATTCATCGGCCTGTTCGGCACAGTGTGGGGCATCTACCACGCCCTCATCGGCATCGGCATAGCGGGACAGGCCAGCATCGAAAAAGTAGCTGGCCCGGTGGGCGAAGCGCTGATCATGACGGCGCTGGGCCTGGCGGTGGCCATTCCGGCCACCTTTGGTTACAACGCGGCAGTACGCAACAACAAGGCCTTGCTTGCGCGGCTGCGCCGCTTTTCCCATGACGTTTACACCTTCGCCATCACCGGCATGACACGACACTTGCCTGAAACCCACCGTGACGGGGCCCCCGTGCACGTGGTATCGATTGACGCGCGGTGAGCATGATGGCTTTCTCGACACTGAACGAAGACGACGATCTCAACGCCGAGATCAACAC
>NZ_DAIRTR010000037.1:0-22965 GCF_036803785.1 Pelomicrobium sp.
GACGCTGCCTCCTCTCTTCCTTCGTGACTGGAAAATCCCCCAACACCGCCGGGGCCTGCTCCCCGGCGCCTTCGGTACGCTGGGAGCCCCGGGGCGAAGGCATGGACACCCGGGTCGGGTCGGTGCTGGTCAACCGCTACGCTCCCGGCGAGAAGGCGGGCTATCCCACCCTATGCAAGGGTCGCTACCAGGTGGCGGGACAGACGTACTACGCCTTCGAGGAACCGGCGAGCCTGAACACCCTCGCGCTTCTGCCGAAACTTGCCTCCATGGGGGTAGCCGCCATCAAACTCGAGGGTCGCCAGCGCAGCCCGGCCTACGTGGAGGCGATCACCCGGGTATGGCGCGCGGCGATCGACGCCTGCCATCGAGATCCCGCCACCTATTGCGTGCGACGGGAGTGGGTTCAGGGGCTGGCCGCCGTATCCGAAGGTCAGCAGTGTACCCTGGGCGCCTACCACCGGCCTTGGAAATGATGTTGTCATGAAACTAGCCGTGGGTCCGGTCCTCTACTACTGGCGCGTGGAGCAGCTCTTCGCCTTCTACGAAGAGGTGTCCTCTGCGCCGGTGGATATCGCCTACTTGGGCGAGACGGTGTGCTCCCGCCGCCACAGCTTGCGACTGCCCGACTGGCTCGCCTTGGCCCAACGGCTCACCGCCGCCGGCAAGGAGGTGATCCTCTCCACCCAGTGCCTGGTGGAGTCGGAATCGGACCTGAAGGCGCTGCGCCGCCTCGCCTCCAATGGACGTTTCCTGGTGGAAGCCAACGACATGGCGGCGGTCAAGCTCCTCGCCGGCCGCGGGCCCTTCGTCGCCGGGGCCCATCTCAACGTCTACAACCCGGCGACCCTCGCCGTCCTGGCCGAGCTGGGCGCCGTGCGCTTCGTCGCCCCGGTGGAGATGTCGCGCGAAGCCTTGGCAGCGCTCCAAGCCGAGCGCCCCGCAGGCGTGGCCACCGAGACGTGGGTCTACGGCCGGCTGCCCCTGGCCTTCTCCGCCCGCTGCTTCACCGCGCGCTACTACAATGTGCAAAAGGACGATTGCCGATTCCGCTGCCTCGACCATCCCGAGGGGCTGCTCCTCCGCACCCAGGAAGGCAAGCCGTTCCTCACGTTGAACGGCGTCCAGACCCTGTCCGCCCAAGTGCTCAACCTGCTGCCGGCCCTCGACGAGCTGCGGACGCTCGGCGTCGATGTCGTGCGGGTAAGTCCCCAGACCCAGCATACGGGGCGCATCCTGGAGATCTTCCGGGCGGCCCTCGAGGGCTCCCTGGACACCCCGGCCGCCCTGGCGGCCCTCGAACCCTTGATGCCCGCAGCGCCCTGCGACGGGTACTGGCGCGGAGGCCCCGGCCTAGCGTGGCACTCACCGGTGAGGCCATGAGGATGGGGACTCTTCCGCTCCAGATCGTGGATACGGGACTTCGGTCCGGTCTGGAGAACCACGCTCTGGACCGGCAGTGGTGGCGGATGTGCGCCACTGGAAGGCGCGGTCCCAGCTTGCGCTTTCACGCAAGCCTTCCCACCGCGAGCCTCGGCCGGTTCCAGGCCGCCCCGCGGGAGCTGCGCATGCAAGCCTGCGTGCGCCGCGGCCTCGAAGTCGCCCGCCGCATGACCGGGGGAGGCGCCTTGTACTTGGATCCCCAGCAGGTGGGCTTTAGCGTGGTGGCGCCCGAGTCTGCGCTCCCCGGCCCTCTCTCCCTCTCTTCCATGTTGGCGCGCACCGTCGCGGCGCTGGCGCAAGCCCTCGCCTGTCTCGGAATTGTCGTTCGGATCAAGCTGCCCAATGACCTGGAGATCGGCGGCCGCAAGCTCGCCAGCGTATTTGCGATACGGGAAAGGGGCGCGTGGCTCGCCCACGGAACCGTGTTGCTGGACGTGGACGTCCAGGCGATGCTGGAAGTGCTGCGGGTGCCCACCGAGAAGCTTTCCCCGGACGGGCTGGCCGCTGCCCGCGAGCGCCTCACCACCCTTGCCGAACAATTGGGCAGCGCGCCGCCGGCGGCGGCGATCCACGAGCCCCTCGCCGAGGCCATCGCCCGGGCTTTCGGCTGGCGGCCGATTCCGCCGCCGTTCGAGTCCGATCTGCGCCCGGTCCCGTCGGCGCTCCTCGACCAGGAAGCTCAAGCGATGGCGCTCGTCGACTGGCCCGAGCCGGGACCGGACGTGATCGAGGTGTTTACCAGGACAAAATCCGCTATCCTGCGACTGCAGGCCGAGGTGGACGTCGCCGCGCGCGCTCTCGGCGAGGTGCGATTCGCCGCCGACCTCCACGCCCAGCCCGGCGAGGCGTTAGTGCAATTGGCGGCTTGCTTGCGAGGACGGCCGCTGGAAGAAGGCGTCGCGCGGGCCGCCCGGCTGATCGAAGGGGGCGCCATCGAGGTGCCGAGTCTGGCCGTGGAAGACTTGGCACGGCTCGCTCGGCTCGCCCTGGACACCCGCCGCCTCCAGGACGCGGCGGCCCTCTCCCCTACCGAGGCCAACGCGGTCATGATCCACAGCCCAGACGGATCCTCCGCCGAGGCGATCCTTCGCCGGGCGACGGTGATGCTGGTGCCCTATTGCGCCAAACCGGTCTGGTGCAAATGGCGTCATCGGGACGGCTGCCCCGAATGCGGCAAATGCGAGGTGGGGGACGCCTACCGCATAGCCCGGGAGCGGGGCATGCGGGTCATCACCATCACTCGCTACGAACACCTGGTGCAGACCCTGAGGGAACTGCAGCGCAGGGGCACAGCCTACGTGGGCATGTGCTGCAGCCATTTCTACCTCAAGCGCCATCGCGCGTTCACCGAGGCGGGGCTCGCCGCGGTGCTCATGGACGTCTCCGGCTCCAACTGCTACGAGCTCCAGCAGGAAGAGGCTGCTTACCAGGGGCGTTTCCAGGCCCAAGCGCGGCTCAATGCCCCCCTGCTCGTCAAAGTGATGCGCTTCGTTCCGCCGCGCCCCCGCAAGGAACCTCCGACCGGGGAGGCGCAGGCATGAGCCTGCCGGCGTTTCCGCGGCCACTGGCAGCGTTGATCTCGCGCCTACCGGCCTACCCTCCGTCGCTGGCTTTCGCCGCCGCCCTCAACCTGGCGCTATGGGGCCACATCCTGCCGCGGGAGTGCCTGACACCTATCGAGGGCCGCCGTATCCGCATCGTGGCCGAGGACCTGGGGTTGCGGATCGAGTTCATGTTGACCGCCCAGGGCTTCCGTCCCTGCACCGGGCGGCAGCCTGCTGACCTGGTCATCCGCGCCACCAGCGGGGACTTCCTGCGGCTTGCTGCGCGGCTCGAAGACCCGGACACCCTGTTCTTCCGCCGGCGCCTCGCCCTGCAAGGGGACACGGAACTGGGATTGCAGGTCAAGAACACCCTGGACGCGGTGGATGGCCCGCCCCAGCTGCTGCGCACCGTGGCGGCTGCCGTCCTGGGAAAAGATTCCTCGGCTTCGGGCGGGTGACGCGCCGTCCAGACCGACGCTGCCTAGGGTGCGAGCCTCAAACCCCGCCGGGCCGCCATGGAGGCACCGAGGCGGCGGAGTTGTTCGGCGGTGAGCAACCGGGCAGCCACGGGTAGCAGTTCCCGCTCTTCCCGCTCGATGTGCGGCAGATACAAGGCCTGAAAGCGTCGCGCCAACTCTCGGTCAAGCTCGGCTCGGCCCCCGTCCCGGATGGCGGTGAGGGGTCCTCGGATCTCGGCCCACAATCGTTCCATGTGCCGGTGCTCCTCCCGCAGCGCGGCGATCAAGCGCTCGAGCACCTCCCGCTGGGCTTCGCCGCACATCTCCAGCATGAGCGGAAACAGGTCCTGCTCTTCATCCTGGTGGTGCTTGACCCCGGCATCGTCGAAATAAGACAGGACCTGGCGCGCCGCCAGGCGGGCATCCTTGTCCAGACCCTGGTCCTGCAGATGATCTGCGAGCCGCAGCAGGAGGACGCAGCGGCTTTCGACCCGGTCGTGGCAAGCTTCCAGCAGCGCTAGGGGCTGGTCGAAGCCCGGCGCGGGACGCGGTAAGGCGCTCATGATGGTCGACTCGCTCCTCTGGAATTCTTCGGCAATTTCACGAGGTCGGTTTGATAGGAAGACCCTCCTTGACCTCTTCCGTTCCCTTGAGCACCGGAAAAATTCGCCCGGCGAATACGGCGAGCGCGAGCCACATGCAAAGACCGCCGACCGCGGCGAGCCAGCGCAATCCCAGCAGGAATCCCGCCGCATATGCCACGACGCCCGTGTGGGCGAGGGCGAGCTGGAGCCAGGCCCAGGCCCCGCTGCGGATGGGGTTGCCAGTGAACCGGGGCAGCATGTGGGCCCCCAAGCCGTAGATCAGCATCAACACGAAACCGGCACCAAACAAGTGCATGGCCACCGGCCGGAAGGCGCCATCGGGGAGAAAGGATCCTTGGAGCAGCAGGGCCAGACCGGAGAGCGCCAGATAGCCCATGGCCGAGACCACGAAAGCCCGATTATCCTGGGAAAGCATCATGCCGGCGTGATAGGCGTGCCCCTTGGGCCGGGGGGGCGCAGCCGCCACCAGGGCACGCGCCTCCGCCGCCGACTGCACCCCGACCGCTGCCAGTTTCCCGTCAATCACCACCGCCGGTACGGTCTTGAGCCGCAAGCGCGAGGCGAGCTCACGCCCTTCCGGCTGGGCCAGGTCCACCACCGCGAAGCGGATGTCCTTCTCCGCTGCCACCTGCCGCCACACCGCCTCGGCGTTGGGACAGGTGGGGCACCACTCGGACACCAGCAGCTGCACCGTGATCCTGGCGCCAGACGGAGGACTTCCCTCGCCCATGGCGACCGGCTGGCTGCTCATTGGGCGCATCGCATGCACTGGACGTCGTAGCGATCGATCCAGGCCTTGAGCTTCTCCACCGCCTCTGCCCCCGTGACCAGGTGCTCCAACGCCCGCTCCGGCGCGTCGGGCTTCATCTTGACCAGCCACGCGTCACCATAAGGGGCGATGTTGATGAGGCCCGGATCGGCCAACACCCGATCGTTGACCGCCACGATGACGCCGTCGAAAGGAGCCGGAATACCGCCGGCCCACTTGCCCGACTCCAGCCGTGCCAGGGGCTTTTTCCATTTACGGTGGGTACCGACCGGCTTCAAGGTCACGTACTGAACCCGCCCAGCCATGGTCTGGGAGGGATCGGTAATGCCGATGCGGTAAGTCCCGTCAGGTTCCGGTGCCACCCAGATGTAATCCAGGTCGTACCACAAATTCTCCGGCAACTCGCAACCCCGATACTCAATCATAGCGTCTACGTCTCAAGATCCAGCCCCTCGGCACCGGGGGATGGGTTTGCTTCCCCCCCCCGCCGGCTGCGCGGCCGTCGTGTCGCGACTGCCCGGCGGCTCGCCTCCTCCAGCATTCGCTCATCGGGCATCCAGGGGCGAGCGCAGCCGCACGCTGAAAACCATGTTGAGGGCAAAGAGGACCATGGCAGAAACGCTCAGAAGTCCGCCGATCGCCACGAGGACGTCCCTTGTGCCGAGCCAGCCGGCCACCATGAGCGGCAGTCCCAGATTAGCCAACCAGAACTGCAGCTCCGCTAGCTTTTCCGAACGCAAGGGGTAGCCGCCGAAACGGGGGATCACGTGGAGCCCCACCCCGTAGATGATCATGAGGATCAGGCCCAGCAGCATCAAATGGCCGTGGGCCCGGGGGACATTGCCGGGCACGAGACCCGGGTGGGCGAGGTGTGCGAGGGCGAGCACGCCTCCCGCGAGCCCCCATAGGAGTCCCATGACGATGAAGCGCTTGTTTCGGCGGTGCATCGCGGTGGGTCGCTCGAGGAGTCCGAAAGCAACGGGAGGCGCGGGCTTCATCGGCCCGCGCCGGCTTTAGTTTAACACCGGAATGGGAGGTAAATACCTTGATCCAGCTCAAAGCCCCGTCCGCCGCGCGGGACCTCGGGCCCGCACGAGCTGGTAAGGGCGGAACAGGTAGGCCACCGCGGCAAAGCCGCTCCACACGTGCACCAGCCGGGAGAACGGGAACAACAGAAACAAGGTCATCCCAAAGAACATGTGAACCTTGAAGACCAAGGGGGCACCCGCCATCACTTCTGCGGCGCCGCTGCGGAAGGTGACGATGCGCTGGGCCCATTCGGAAAGGGCCAGCATCACGCTTCCGTCCGGGTGCTGGGCTGAGAAAGCGATGCTCACAAGTCCCAGCAGCAAGGTGATCAGGATCCAGAATAGCACCACGAAGTCCATGGGGGTGCTGACAGCGCGGATGCGCGGCTCTGCAAGGCGCCGGTGGATCAAAAGCACCAGCCCGATGAAGGTCATGACCCCGGCGATTCCGCCGGAGACCATGGCGAGGAGCTGTTTGGCCCCTGCGCCGAGGAGCGGCTCGTAGACCCAGTGGGGCGTCAGCAGGCCCACCAGGTGCCCGAAGAACAGGAACAGGATGCCGACGTGGAACAGGTTGTTGCCCCACCGCAGCTGGCCCCGCCGCAGCAGTTGGGAGGAGTCGCTCTTCCAGGTGTACTGTTCTCGGTCGAAGCGGATCAGGCTGCCCAGCAGGAATACGGTCAGGGCGATATAGGGATAGACCCCGAACAGGAACTGATGAAGGTAAGCCATGGTTTTCCTCGTCGCTTGATTAACGGGCGACCCTCTGCGGCCGACCGCAGAACGGCACCACTGCCGACGTGCTCACCGCCTCGGGCCCGAAGGTCACCGGCTCTTCCGCCCAGGCCGCGTCCAGGGCCTGCGGGCTCGACTCGTCCGGCGCCTCGTCCCGGACGTCAGCCCCCAGGGGGTTCGCACCGGCCAGGGTTAGCAGGGCGCTAAACACCGTGGCATAGGGGCTCGAGCGGCGGCCCAGGCGATGGTGCACCACGGCGAGCACGTGCGCGGTCTCCTGAAGCAGCGCCCGTGCTTCCCCCGGCTCGCACTGGGACAGGTATTCCAGGAACGCCGGCAAGTAGTCCGGCAGTTCGTCTCCCACGAGCCGCAGGCCCTTGGAGGCGTACAGTCGTTTAAGGTCCACCATGGCCTGACCCCGATCCCGGGATTCCCCATGCACGTGCTCGAAGAGGTGAAGCGAAACCGCCCTGCCGCGATCGAACAAGCCCACGTAGCGCTCCTGTAGCTCGAGCAGGTCGGCGTTCTGCAATTCCGCCATGAAGGTGAGCAGCCGCGCCCGCTCGTCGCGGGGCAACAGGGCCTCCCCTTCGAGGGCCTGGGCCAGTTCGGGCAAGGCTTGGATCAGGGCCGCGTCCGGATAGCCGAGCAGCGAGCCCAGCACCTGGTAGGTCTTCATTTCGCCACCTCCTTCAAGGGGATTACCCGCCTTTTGCCACCAAAGAGACTCGGCTTGGACGTACCGTCCGAGCAGCCGTTGCCGAAACTGAAGCCGCAGGAGGCTCGCAACTCGTACGCGTCCTCGGCGTATTCCCGGTGGGTGGTGGGGATCACGAACCGGTCCTCGTAATTGGCGATGGCCATAAGGCGGTACATCTCCTCCACCTGGGCTTCGGAGAGGTCTACGCGCCGCAGCAGAGCCACGTCCGCCTTTCCCTCCACGTGCCGGCCCCGCATGTAGGCGCGCATGGCGAGCATGCGCTCCAGGGCGAGCTTGACCGGCGCCTCGTCGCCTGCGGTGAGCAGGTTGGCCAGATACTTGAGCGGAATGCGCAGCTGGGACACGTCCGGGATCACTCCATCGGAGGCGAGCTCCCCCGCATGGGCTGCTGCCTGGATCGGGGACAAGGGCGGAACGTACCAGACCATAGGCAGGGTGCGGTACTCCGGATGCAGGGGCAGGGCTACCCTCCATTGCACCGCCATCTTGTACACTGGCGAAGCCTGGGCAGCCTGGATCCACGCCTCGGGAACGCCGTCTGCCCGGGCCTGTTCGACCACCTCGGCGGCAAAAGGGTCGAGAAAGATGCCGAGCTGGGCCCGATACAAGCTCCTTTCGTCCTCCACGCTCGCTGCCTCCTGGATGCGGTCGGCATCATAGAGCAGCACGCCCAGATAGCGGATGCGCCCGACGCAAGTTTCGGAGCACACGGTGGGCTGGCCTGCCTCGATACGGGGATAGCAGAAGATGCACTTCTCCGCCTTGCTCGACTGCCAGTTGAAGTAGATCTTCTTGTAGGGGCAGCCGGAGATGCACATGCGCCAGCCGCGACACTTGTCCTGATCGATCAGGACGATGCCGTCCTCCTCCCGTTTGTAGATGGAACCCGAAGGGCAGGCGGCGACGCAGGTCGGGTTCAGACAGTGCTCGCACAGCCGGGGCAGGTACATCATGAAGGTGTTCTCGAACTGGCCGTAGATCTCTTTCTGCACCTGGTCGAAATTCTTGTCCTTCGAGCGCTTGGCGAACTCGCCTCCCAGGATCTCTTCCCAGTTGGGTCCCCACTCGATTTTCTCCATCCGCTCGCCGGTGACGAGCGATCTCGGCCGGGCCACCGGCGCGGTCTCGGAGAGGGGCGCGTTGTGCAGGTGTTCATAGTCGAAGGTGAACGGCTCGTAGTAGTCGTCGATCTCGGGCAGATCGGGATTAGCGAAGATGGAGGCGAGCACGCGCCAGCGGGGGCCGATGCGCGGCACGATCTCGCCGTTGGACAGGCGCTTCCAGCCGCCCTTCCACTTGTCCTGATTCTCCCACTCTTTGGGATAGCCGATCCCGGGCTTGGTCTCCACGTTGTTGAACCACGCGTATTCCATGCCAGGGCGCGAGGTCCACACGTTTTTGCAGGTGACCGAGCAGGTGTGGCAGCCGATGCACTTGTCCAGGTTCAACACCATCCCGATCTGGGCTCTCACTTTCATTTCCGATCTCCTAGACGTTCGTTTCGGCGTGGGGCCGGTCGAGCCAGTCTACCTTGGCCATCTTCCGCACGATGATGAACTCGTCGCGGTTGGAGCCCACGGTGCCGTAGTAGTTGAAGCCGTAGCTCTGCTGGGCGTAGCCGCCGATCATGTGGGTGGGCTTGGGGCAAGCGCGGGTCACCGAGTTGTGGATGCCGCCCCGGATCCCGGTCACTTCCGACCCTGGCGTGTTAACGATCTTCTCCTGGGCGTGGTACATGAGCACCATGCCCTGCGGCACCCGCTGGGACACCACCGCCCGTGCGGTGAGCGCGCCGTTCAGGTTATAGGCTTCGATCCAGTCGTTGTCCTCGATGCCTGCCTTGCGCGCGTCGGCCTCCGAGATCCACACGATGGGCCCGCCCCGGGACAGGGTCAGCATGAGCAGGTTGTCGGTATAGGTGGAGTGGATGCCCCATTTCTGGTGGGGCGTGATGAAGTTGAGCACCACTTCCGGATGGCCGTTCCCGCGCATGCCCAGAAGCTCACGCACGGACTTGGTGTCGATGGGCGGCTTGTAGGCGACCAGCGCCTCGCCGAAAGCCCGCATCCACGGGTGATCCTGGTAGAGCTGCTGGCGCCCGGTAAGGGTGCGCCAGGGGATCAGCTCGTGAACGTTGGTATAGCCGGCGTTGTACGACACGTGCTCGCTTTCGAGCCCGGACCAGGTGGGCGAGGAGATGATCTTGCGCGGCTGGGCCTGCAGATCGCGGAAACGGATCTTGTCCTCTTCCCGTGGGAGCGCCAAGTGCGTGTGATCGCGCCCGGTGACGCGGGACAGGGCCTGCCAGGCCTTCACCGCCACCTCTCCGTTGGTTTCCGGGGCGAGGTACAAGATCACTTCTGCTGCGTCGATGTCGCTCTCGATGCGGGGTAGCCCCTTGGACACGCCCTCTTCGACCACGGTGGAATTGAGCTTCGCCAGCCCCTTCACCTCTGGCTCGGTGTTCCACTGGATGCCTTTGCCGCCGTTGCCCAGCTTGGTCATGAGGGGGCCCAGGGCGGTGAATTTCTTGTAGGTGTTGGGATAGTCCCGCTCCACCACAGTCATCTGCGGCCCGGTCCTCCCCGGGATGAGATCCACTTCGCCCTTCTTCCAGTCCTTGACCTCCAAGGCCTGGGCCAGCTCGGCGGGCGTATCGTGCAGGAGCGGCACGAGCACTAGGTCCTTCTCCACCCCCAGGTGCCCCACTGCCAGTTCTGAGAACTTACGGGCAATGCCCTTGTAGATCTCCCAGTCGCTGCGGGCCTGCCACGCCGGGTCTACCGCCGCAGACAAGGGGTGGATGAAGGGATGCATGTCGGAAGTGTTGAGGTCGTTCTTTTCGTACCAGGTGGCGGTGGGCAGCACGATGTCCGAATAGAGACAGGTCGTGGACATGCGAAAGTCCAAAGTCACCAGCAAATCCAGCTTGCCTTCCGGCGCTTGGCTGCGCCACACCACCTCCTGGGGTTTTTCTTCCCCCATCTGACCCAGATCCTTGCCTTGCACTCCGTGCTGAGTGCCCAGGAGGTGCTTGAGGAAATACTCGTGTCCCTTACCCGAGGAGCCCAGGAGGTTCGAGCGCCACACGAACATGTTCCTCGGGAAGTTCACCGGATCGTCCGGGTCCTCGCAGGAGAGCTTGAGGCTGCCTTCTTTGAGAGCCTTCACCACGTAATCTCTGGGATCCATTCCCGCCGCGGCTGCGGCCTTGGTGACCTCTAGCGGATTTGCCGCGAGCTGGGGAGCAGAGGGCAGCCAGCCCATGCGCTCGGCGCGTACGTTGAAGTCGATGAGACTTCCGCGATATTCCTCTGGATTGGCTAGAGGCGAGAGGATTTCGGACACCTTGAGCTTTTCGTAGCGCCACTGATCAGTGTGGGCATAGAAGAAGGAGGTGGAATTCATGTGCCGCGGTGGCCGGCTCCAGTCCAGGGCGAAGGCAAGCGCCGTCCAACCGGTCTGTGGCCGCAGCTTTTCCTGCCCCACGTAATGGGCCCAACCGCCGCCCGATTGTCCGACGCAGCCGCACAACACCAGCATGTTGATGACAGACCGGTAGTTCATGTCCATGTGATACCAGTGATTCATGGCCGCACCGATGATGATCATGGACTTGCCCCGGGTTTTGTCGGCGTTGTGGGCAAACTCCCGGGCTACTTGGATCACCCGGTCGCGAGGGATGCCGGTGATCCGCTCCTGCCACGCCGGGGTGTAGGGTACGTCGTCGTCGTAGCTGGTTGCCACATTCCCGCCGCCGAGACCTCGGTCCAGGCCATAGTTGGCCATTATCAGGTCGTACACCGTGGCGACCAGCGCTTCGCCGTCGGCCAACTTGACCCGTTTCGCGGGAAGATTGCGCAGCAATACCTCTTCCTTCGGGTTGTGAGGGAAATGCTCGTGGGGGCGGCCCCCGAAATAAGGGAACGCCACGGGAACCACCGCGTCATGCCAGCCGAGCAGCGTGAGCCGGGCGCTGATGTCGTTGCCGGTACGGGCGTCCTTTTGTTCCAGGTTCCACTTACCCGATTCGCCCCAGCGGAAGCCGATGCTGCCCAGAGGGACCGCAAGCTCGCCGGTCAGCTCGTCGAACGCCACCGTCTTCCATTCTGGGTTGTTCTCCTGCCCGAGCTTCTCCGGGAAGTCGCAAGCCCGCAGCAGCCGGTCCGCCACGTAGCCCTCGCCCCTCTTCTTGAGTAGCACGAGAAACGGCAAGTCGGTATACCGCCGGGCGTAATCGCGGAAATACTCGCTTTTGCCCGAGAGATGAAACTCCTTCAGGATCACGTGCCCCATGGCCATACCCAAGGCCGCGTCGGTGCCCTGCTTCACCGGCAGCCACAGATCGCACAGCTTCGCTACCTCCGAGTAGTCGGGTGTCACGGCCACCGTCTTCGCACCCTTGTAGCGGACCTCGGTGAAGAAATGGGCATCGGGAGTGCGTGTCTGGGGCACATTGGAGCCCCACGCGATGAGATAGGTGGCGTTATACCAGTCGGCCGACTCCGGCACATCGGTCTGCTCGCCCCAGGTCTGAGGGCTGGAAGGCGGCAGATCGCAGTACCAGTCGTAGAAGCTCATGCACACGCCGCCGATCAAGGAGAGGTAACGGCTACCCGCGGCGTAGGACACCATGGACATGGCAGGGATCGGTGAGAAGCCGACAACCCGATCGGGTCCATATTTCTTGATGGTGTAGACGTTAGCCGCAGCGATGATCTCGTTCACTTCGTCCCAGGTAGCCCGCACGAAGCCGCCCAAGCCCCGCACCGACTTGAAGGCGCGCGCCTTGACCGGATCCTCGACGATGCTCGCCCAGGCTTCCACGGGGCCAAGTTTCTGTCGCGCCTCGCGCCATAACCTGACGAGTCGCCCGCGCACCATGGGGTATTTCAGCCGGTTACCGCTGTACAAGTACCAGGAATAGCTGGCGCCCCGGGCGCAGCCCCGCGGCTCGTGGTTGGGCATGTCGGGGCGCGTGCGCGGGTAGTCGGTCTGTTGGGTCTCCCAGGTGACGATGCCTCCCTTCACGTATATCTTCCAGCTGCAAGAGCCGGTGCAGTTGGTGCCGTGGGTAGAACGCACGATCTTGTCGTGCTGCCAGCGCATACGGTAAGCATCCTCCCAGGTGCGATCCTCGTGCCTGACGGCGCCGTGCCCGTTGGCGAAGGTGGGCTCTTCCTTGATGAAATACTTCAACCGATCTAAAAAGTGACTCATCGATTTCTCCATGAAGCGTTATCCATGGCCCGGGGAAGGCGGCGGCGCTCGACCACTGCCTTTACCCCTTTGTACCCTTCAGCAGGGTACCTCCGCGCGCCTGCCGGAATAGAACCACCACGTCAGCGCGATGCAGGTGAGGTAGAAGGCGACGAAAACCCAAAGCGCTGCCTCAGGCCCGCCCGTGAGAGCGATGGACGTGCCGTAAGATTTGGGGATGAAGAAGGCGCCATAGGCCGCCACCGCTGAGCTGAAGCCCAGCACCGCCGCCGCCTCCTTGCCGGCGTTGCGCGCCGCTTCCACCTGGGCCGCCTGGCCCCTCCCTGCGCTCCAGCGCTCGTGCAAGGTGCGAAAGATGATGGGGATCATGCGGAAGGTGGAGCCGTTACCGATGCCCGTGGTGAGGAACAGCAGCATGAACATGGCGAAGAACCCAGGGAAGCTACCCTCGGCCGGTCCCCAAGGCAGAGCAAAGCCGCCGGCGGCCCCTTTCGGCAGAAAGTACAGGACGCCGATCACCGCCAAGGCCATCACGATGAAGTTCCAGAAAGTCACCCGCGCGCCACCCAGCTTGTCCGAAATCCAGCCGCCCACAGGACGGATCAAGGCCCCCACCAGGGGACCCAGAAAGGCATACTGCAGGGGGTCCACCCCAGGAAACTGGGTCTTGATGAGGAGCGGAAAGCCAGCCGAATAGCCGATGAACGAGCCGAAGGTGCCAATATAAAGCCAGCACATGAGCCAG
Organism: Pelomicrobium sp.; assembly: GCF_036803785.1. Lineage (NCBI taxonomy): Bacteria > Pseudomonadati > Pseudomonadota > Hydrogenophilia > Pelomicrobium > Pelomicrobium sp. The sequence continues at coordinate 13,269 of NZ_DAIRTR010000037.1, forward strand.
TTGTGTTTGCGGCGAAAAATCACCGCTTGCTCCGCCAGTGACGCTTTGGCCGCAGCGATGTCATTCATGCCGAACCAGGCAGCCAAGGTGGAGGCAAGGATGAAGGGCACCCAGATGAAGCCAGCATTCTGCAGCCACAGCTGCTTGGTCGTTTCTCCCTCCACCCAGGTCTGGGGTTCGCCGCCAAAAGCACCAAACACGGCGGTAGTGATCACCAAAGGCACCACGAACTGCACCACCGACACGCCCAGGTTGCCCAGACCGGCGTTGAGGCCGAGGGCCGTGCCCTGATTCGACTTGGGGAAGAAGAAGCTGATGTTGGCCATGCTGGAGGCAAAGTTGCCACCGCCGAAACCGCACAGCAGGGCGATCATCAGGAACGTCGTGTAGGAAGTCTCCGGGTCCTGGACCGCGAAACCCATCCATACGGCCGGGATCGCCAGCGACGCCGTGGAGATGGTGGTCCACAGCCGGCCGCCGAAGATAGGCACCATGAAGGAATAGAAGATGCGCAGGGTTGCCCCCGACAGGCCTGGCACCGAGGCCAGCCAGAAGAGCTGATTGGTGGTGAACTGAAAGCCGATATGGGGGAGGTTCACTACCACCACGCTCCACACCATCCACACCGCGAACGCCAGCAACAGCGCCGGAATGGAGATCCAGAGGTTGCGCGTGGCGATTCTCTTGCCCTTGGTCTGCCAGAACGTCCGGTCTTCAGGATTCCAGCTGGTCAACACGCGGGTTGCCATGATTGCCTCCTTTGTGGTGGAAGATGCGTCAGCGCATCGCCAGTGCCGGGGTGCGAGCGGCTTTGCCATTACGCCGCGCCGGGACGATCTCGCTCCAGTACATCCACACGAGCGACACCAGCGTAACGCCCCAGAGCAGCATGAAGATGCTGGAGCGCACGCCGGTCACGTCCACCAGCGCGCCGAACATGATGGGCAGGAGAAAGCCTCCTAGACCGCCCACCAAACCGACGATTCCGGAGATGACGCCGATGTTCTCGGGATACTGGTCCGAGATGTATTTGAATACAGACGCCTTGCCGAAGCCCCAGGCGATGCCTACCACGAACAGCAGCGCGGTGAAGACCCATGCGTTGAGCCCGATGCTGACGGAAAGCGGTCCGCGGATGGTCTGGATAGTCATCTCTGTCTGGGGATAGGACATAAAGAACAGGCACACCCATGAGATCAGCATGACCCACCAGGTTACCGGATGAGCGCCGTAGCGATCGGACAACCAGCCGCCGGCGGCACGGATAACCCCAGAAGGCAGGACGAAGATGGAAGCAATCAGCGCTGCCGTCTGAATGTTGAAGCCGTACTCGTTGATGTAGTACTTGGTCATCCACAGACTCAACGCTACGTAACCACCGAACACGATGGAGTAGTACTGGCACAGCTTCCACACGTTAGGATCCTTGAGCGCCTTGAGCTGATCCCGGAACGTGACACTGGAGTGCACGCGGTGGGCCTTGTCGGTGTAGGTGAACAACCAGAACAACACCACGGTGACGAGCATCGCTACAGCGTAGACTTTGGGCACCATCTGCCAGCCGAAGGCCACCACCAAAGTCGGCGCCACGAACTTGGTGAGCGCAGCGCCGGCGTTCCCGGCACCGAAGATGCCCATGGCGAAACCCTGCCGGTCCTTGCTGAACCAACGAGCCACATAGGCGATGCCAACCGAAAAGGAGCCACCGGCCATGCCCACGAACAAACCCAACGCCAGGTATTGCCAGAACTGCGTGGCATAGGCGAGAAGGTAAATGGGAATCACGGTGGAGAGCATCAGGGCGAGGAACACAATGCGGCCCCCGTATTTGTCGGTGAGCATCCCCAAGGGCAGCCGGATCAAGGAGCCGGTGAGGATGGGGATCGCCGCCAGCAGCCCGAATTGGGTCTCGTTGAGCCCGAGAGTTTCCTTGATGGGGATGCCAATGATGGAGAACATCACCCACACCGCGAAGCACACGGTGAAGGCGAAGGTGCTCGCCGCGAGCACCGATACCTGCTTGTGCGCCTGGCTTGCCATGATCGTCTCCTGGTTGATGCCGCAACCGGCTTTTCCCGCCGAGTCGCGATCCCTTGAACGACGAGGGTAGGTTACGGCGCCGCCCCGGCCGTGCCCATTCGGCGAATGGCGAAAGGCGCAAAAGCGGTAGGAGGATGCAGCCCGAGCGGATGGAGGAGAGAGGCGGCGGCCCTTATCCGCCGGAAGGATTAGTTCTCAAGGGTGATGGGGGCCGGGGATCTTTGACTTACAATGGGTTGGAAGCCCCCGAAGACCCCCGCCTGACGCCGGGGTCGTATGGGGCCTGCGAGCGAGTGTACCGACAAAGGAGAAGCCACCATGGCCAAGGACAAGGCGCCCAAGGCTTATTTGCAACTGAAGAAAGCCCATGGCCCGGTCTTCGATGCGCTGGAGCGATTGGGCCAGCAAGTCCGAGAGGCCGGCCCTCTGGATGAAAAGACGGGCCATCTTATCCAACTGGCCGCCGCCGCCGCGACCCGATCCGAAGGAGCCGTGCACAGCCACGTGCGCCGCGCCCTGGCGGCAGGGGCGAGCCGGGAGGAAATCCACCACAGCCTGCTTCTGCTCGTGAGCACCATCGGCTTTCCCCATGTGGTGGCAGCCCTCACCTGGGCCGAGGACGTGATCGGGAAGAAGTAACCCCGCACAACAGGGGCTCACTGTTTCGGCACCAATCCCTGTTCCACCGCGTACACGGCCGCCTGCACCCGGCTCGAGAGGTTGAGCTTGCGCAGGATATGTTGGACGTGGATCTTGACGGTGCTTTCGGCCAGATTGAGGACGCGCCCGATTTCCTTGTTGCTCGCGCCGCGGGCGAGCAGCACCAAGATCTCCCGTTCCCGGGGGCTCAGCTTTTCTCGCTCCGAAGTGCAAGCCGGCGCCTCGCCCCGAGCGAGGCCCTGGATTCCTTGTAGGAGCTTCCCGGTCATCTGGGGCGACATCACCGGCTCACCCCGAGCGGCGCGGCGGATGCTGTCCACCAGGTGCTCGGTCTCGATGTTCTTGAGCAGGTAACCACGAGCCCCCGCCTTGAGGCTTTCCATCAGGTCCTCGGCATCCTCCGACACGGTGAGCATCACCACCTGCACCTCCGGCATCTCCTCCAGCAGGAGCTTCAAGGTATCATGCCCGCTCAACCCCGGCATGTGCAGATCCAGTAGCACCACGTGGGGCCTGAGTTGCTTGGCCCGCTTGACCCCCTCCAGTCCGTCGGCGGCCTCGCCCACCACCTCGATGCCCTCCTGACGCGAAAGCAGGGCCTTCACGCCGCTACGGAAAAGCGCGTGATCGTCGACCAGCAGGACCCGTACCTTTTCCATCACGCCGCCTCCCGTTGCGCGACCGGGAGCGTGAGCGTCACGCGTGTCCCTTTTCCCGGGACTGAGCTCACTTCGAGCTTGCCGCCGATGCGATGGGCCCGCTCCCGCATGATCTTCAAACCCACGTGGCCATCGCCTTTGTCCAACATCTGCCGGGCATCGAAGCCCTGTCCGTTATCCACCACGTCGAAACGGTAGTCGCGTCCCCGCTTCATCTCCACCCGCACTTCGGTCGCCTGGGCGTGCTTGCGCACATTGGACAAGGCCTCCTGCACGATGTGCAGCACTTGAAGCTGCTGCTCCGGCGCGAGCGGCATACCCATGCCGCTCGCCTCTAGCCGGCTAGAAATCCCCGTCTGTCCCTCGAACTTGTCCAGCGCGTTCTTGAGGGCCTCCTCCATGTCCATGGCGCCAGAGCGCAACCGGAAGTGGACCAGCAGCTCCCGCACGTCGTCGTAGCTCTCCTGGATGCCTTCCCGGATCTGAGCCAGCTCTTCCAGCGCCCGCTCGCAGTCCGCCCTCTTGATGGACTGCTCCAGCATCTGCGCCTGCAGATTGAGGAATGCCAGGGACTGGGCGATCGAGTCGTGCAGCTCTTGAGCGAGGAGGTTGCGCTCCTCCGACACCGCGAGCTCCCGCTCCCGGGACACCAAGCGCTGGTTCTCGATAGCGATGCCCAGGTGCTGGCCTAGGGTTTCCAGCATGTGACGCTCCTGGGGAGTGAACTCGCGTCCGCGGCGAAAATACAGGTTGAACAATCCCAGCACCTGCTTGTGCGCCCGGATCGGGAAGACCGACACCGAGGCGAACCCGACCTGCTGGCATTTGTACAGCATGGCGGGGGGTGGACTCGCGGCGAACACCTGCACCGCGGACCGGCCCTGTTCAATGGACTCGCCGCACAAGCATTCGCCCACCCGCAGGCAGCGCTCCTCGGAAGCGAACTGAGGATCGAGCCCCTGGTATACGTACAGGTGGATCTGCTCTGTCTTCGGGTCCACCATCCGTACCGAGCCCCCGTCGGCCTGGAACACGGCCATGAGTTTTTCCAGGAAGCCGCGGCATAGCGTCTCGATGTCAGCCGGCTCGTTGAGGAAAGTGGACACATCGTAGAGGATGGCGAGTTCTCGGTTCTTGTCCTCCAGCCGCTGAGTCTTGTCCTGCACTCGCCGCTCAAGGGTGGTATAGAGGTCCTGGAGGTGGTCGGCCATGCGGTTGAAACCCCGGGCCAGGTCGCCGAATTCGTCGTCGCTTTCCACCGGCACCCGCGCCGTGAAGTCCTCCCGCTCCATGCGCTGTACGCCCTCCTGCAGGCTCATCACCGGGCGGATCACGAATAGGAAGACCAGATAGACGAGGATGATCGTGCCGGCGATGGCAAGCGCGAGGAGCCCCAACTGCAGGGTCTCCAGGAGGGCCGTGTTGCCGGAACTCGCCCGCTCGATGGCGCGCACCAGCGCGTCGATCCGATGGACGAAAGCCTCCACCTCGGTCCGGTACTGGGCCACCTGTCGGGCCTGATCCGTCGGGTCGGCGGTGGCCAGGATTGCTTCGATCCGCGGCCTGATCCGCTCCGACCAGGCGGAATGGATCTCGCGCAACTGGCCGCGGATTCCGGACTCGCCCGGGACCAGGAGCGGGCGGCTGGGATCACCCCGGTCGAGACCCTCCAGCACCCGTTCGAATGTGTCCACTTCCCTTCGCACCGTGGCCACCAGCTCGTCCCGACGCCCAGGCTCCGCTGCGACCTGAGCGAGCAAGAAGGCGATCCGATAGGAACGCATGCGCTCGCTTCCCAGATCGTTGATGGCGGCCGCACCCCCTTGCAGCTTCCAGGAAACGTAAAGGGTGAGCCCGATCGCCAGGACCGCGACGATGAAAAACACGACCAGGATGGCGGAGAGGCGGAAGCCAAGCTTGCGAAAGAAGGGCGGCATGCGCGCGGGCAGTCCAGTTCCCCTCTGATTATACAGGGCACGCAACCGTCCTTCGGGCCGGGCGAGGCCCTTAAGGCAGCCCATCCACCCGGATGAAAACCCGGCGCCGCTGGACTTCGGACGCCTGGCTCCGGGAAATAATCCCCGTCCGGTCTTGTTCGCCCTCTTGGGCGAGCGCACCCAACTCGATCCATTCCCCGAGCCGGGCGGACACCTGGGTCTCCACTTCCTGGGTGTGGAAGCCGCCGGGGCGTTCACCGGCGCTGCGGTCGTGGACGGCGCGCACGGAGAGCAGGACTGAATCCCCGGAAATCCTGGGGCGCACGTAGAAGCCGGTCGCCGTTTCCCGGTACTGCACGCTTTCCACGATGTGGCTCCCGTAGGGCGTCCCCACCACCGCGCGCGCCGGCACCGGGGCCACCGCGCCCACCTGGATGAACGCTTCGCTGCCCTCGAGAACCTGAAGCGTCTGGGTGCTGCGCTCTTGTTCCTGGCGCTGGCGCTCGCCGATCCGGGCCCGCAGCCAAGCCTCGCCGCTCCTGTACACCGTGCCGAAGCCCGGCTCCCCAGCGCGCCCGGCGGACACAACCGCCGTGCCTGTCCCCGTACCGAGGCGCACCCCGCCCACGATCTCTCCCTCGCGCCGGACCGAGTCAGCCTCGACCTCCTGGCGAACGGAGATCAGCAGCCGACGCGGCGGCGTGTCGATCTCCGCCAGGACGCGCCGGATCTCCGCCAAGCGCTGCGGCGTCGCACGGACGACGAGCCGGTTACCGATTCCCGAGACCGTTCCTTCGGGGCCGACGAGGGCCTGAAGCACGGGCAGCATCTGTTCCGGAGCACGATGACGCAACGGGATGACCTCGGTAACGGTCGGCTCCGCTCCCCAAGCGACCACGGCGACAAGCCCTAGGGCGATCCAGCCGAGCACGCCCTTGCTTGCCCGTTTTCCCGAACTCGCCTGCCCCATCGCTCCCGCCTCGTCCGCTGCTGACTTGCAAAGCCGATCATACACCCCCCGCGCCTCCGGCGCCCCAGCGTGCCCGGCAGCCGCCCCGGTGCTACCATAAAGGGAAGAGGAAGCGAGGGACCCGTGAATCTAGCCCGCAACTGCTTGCTGGTTGTAGGGGTGCTGGCATGCTCTGCTTACGGAGCCAACCCCATCTCCGGGGAGGGACCCGATTTTCCGGCGTTCGACGCTGCCTCGGCGGCAAACGTAAACGAAGGCACGCTGCGATTTCTGGAAGCGCCGCCCAGAAAAGCGGTCCACCATCACCACAACGACGTCGTCATCACTGACCAAAGCCTGGACGACGGGTGGACGAGGTTACACCAATGCCATGAAAACCTGGACCAAGTAAGCGCCCTGGAGATCGTATTCAACCCCGACCGGATCCGTAACCTGCAAGTGGAGTCCTTCCACGGTGTCCAACGGGCCTGGGTCGAAGGGGCCTCCGTGCAGCTTCGCCAGGTGGGACCGGGCGCCCGGGTATGCCTCAAGGCGGAAGGGCGGGCGCTGCGGGACAACGGCGACGGGACCTTTAGCTTGGCGAGCGGTCCCTTCATGCGCAAGTTCCTGGATGGCTATTACCCGATGCGGGTTTCCATGACCGTGCGGGTGCTCACCAGCCAGATCCGCTTCCTACAGATCGACCCACCTCCCCAGAAAGGCTTCCGCGTGACGGAGCGGCCCGGCGAAGTGAGCTTCGACACTTGGTTCGAAGGACGGCTCACCACTGAGATCCGCTTCGTGACCCAGGACGGCTTTCCCCGCTGGTAAGCGCGGCGGTCATCCCGACCGCGGTCCTCAGCCGCGCAAGCGCCCCCACCTCCGGCCCCGATCAATCCTCCCGGACCGGGAAAGCTGTCCCTGGGCCCCCGGGTTTTCCCTTGGCAGGACAGCCGCCGCAGGCATCCCGGAGCGATAGGCCCAACCCCGTCAGCGACTGCACCAGGCAAGAGGCCGAACGCCGGCATGCCAACACGGGAATGCCCTGAGCCCGGGCGCTTTCGCGGAAGCCTCGCATGACGTTATGGCTCAAGAAATCGGTGAACAGGATCAGCAGATCTACTTCCCGCGACAGGGCCGCCACTCGGCGTTGGTGGGCAGCCTGACGTCCGGAGACGTGGTCCACCACCCGGATACCCAGGGCGGCCAAGACGGCGGGGATGTTGCCGAGGCGATCGGCGCCGACGATGAGGGCGTTCATGGGGGAGCGCTCCCTTATGAAATGATTCTCAGTACTATTAAATGAAAATGATAATGATTATCGTCCATATGTCAATAAGTCTAACAACGGGGGCCCCCGCCTTGCCCTTGGCGAAAGCAACTATATTTACGAATGATTCTCGTTCGTGTAATAATCGAACAAGACGCGTTCTCATTCACTAGTCAGGAAGGAGAAAATAATGAAGTGCTTTCTGTCGATGCGGATGCTACTGGCCGCGGCGGCTTTCGGCGTTGCTGCTCCGGCCGCGGCCCAGGACCGGGTCGTCAACGTCTATTCCTCCCGCCATTACCAGACTGACGAAAAGCTCTACAGCGACTTCACCAAGGCCACCGGCATCAAAGTCAATCTGATCGAGGGCAAGGAAGATCCCCTAATCGAGCGCATCAAGAGCGAAGGGGCGAACAGCCCAGCGGACGTGCTCATCACCGTGGACGCAGGCCGGTTGTGGCGTGCGGAGCAACTTGACCTGTTCGCGCCGGTGAAGTCCCCGGTGCTGGAAAGCCGCATCCCGGCGAGCTTCCGCCACCCCGAGGGCAAGTGGTTCGGCTTCTCCTACCGAGCGCGGGCCATCGCGTACCACAAGGACAAGGTGAAGCCGGGCGAGATCGCAGGCTACGCCGATTTGGCGGATCCCAAGTGGAAAGGCCGCATCTGCGTGCGCTCCTCCAGCAACATCTACAACCTCTCGCTGCTGGCTGCCTTGGTCGACCACTGGGGCGAAGACAAGGCGCGCCAGTGGGCTAAAGCTGTCAAGGACAACATGGCCCGGGAGCCTAAAGGGGGCGATACCGATCAGATCAAGGCCGTGGCGGCAGGCGAGTGCGACGTGGCCATCACCAACCACTACTACTACGTGAGGCTCATGAACTCGGACAAACCCGAGGACAAGAAGGTGGTAGAGAAAGTGGCCCTGCTGTGGCCGGATCAGAACGGCCGCGGCACTCACGTCAACGTCTCTGGCGCCGGCCTGATCAAAACCGCACCCCACAAAGAGGCGGCCATCAAATTCCTCGAGTACCTGGCGAGCGATCAGGCCCAGGCCTACTTTGCCGCCGGCAACAACGAGTGGCCGGTGGTACCGAGCGCCGCCTACAGCAACCCCGCCCTCGCCTCCCTTGGCAGGTTCAAGGCCGACTCCCTCAACGTGAGCATACTGGGCAAGAACCAGGCGCTCGCGCAAAAGATCTACGATCAGGTGGGCTGGAAGTAAAACCGCCCGCTCTCTGGAAGCCGCCTAACGATGCGCAGGCCTGCGGCCCCGGGCCGGAGGCCTGCGCCGTTGCCGCACTGACTTTGCAGCCGGCCGCCGTCGTCCCAGGGCAGGGCCGGTGTTTTGCCAGAGGCGGCGGTGCTTCCGGGCCAGAGGCCGAGCCCAGGCGACGGCGCAAGAGGAACCGAGCGCCCAAATGAACAACGGCACCCGCGAACCCTTGCCTCTCAGCGCCGCTCGAGCCCCTGCTCGGGGAACACCGCGGCGGCCGACACCCCGGTGGGCAGGGCGGTCCGGGCGATTTGCCGCGCCACGATGATGAGGGGTACGAGCCCCACCACAACGATGGCAAGAGAGGGCAGGGCCGCCTCGGCCAGCCGCTCGTCGGCAGCCAGGTTGAACACCTGGGTCGCCAGGGTATCCAGGTTGAACGGGCGCATCACCAGTGTTGCGGGAAGCTCCTTCATCACGTCCACGAACACGAGAAGCCCCGCGGTGAGGAGACTGCGCGCTAGCATCGGCGCGTGTACGCGCACGAGCGTCTCGAGGGGAGCCACGCCGAGGCTGCGGGCCGCATCATCCATGCTCGGACGCACCTTGGTGAGACCTGCCTCCACCGTGTGTAGCGCCGCCGAGAGGAAGCGCACCAGGTAGGCGTACACCAGCGCCGCCATGGTCCCGGTGAGGAGCAGCCCGGTGGAGACGCCGAAAGTGGCGCGCATCCAGGCGTCCAGAGCGTTATCGAACCGGGCGAGGGGAATGAGCACGCCCACCGCGATGACGATGCCCGGCACGGCGTAGCCGAGGGACACCAGGCGGTTCAAACTCCGGGCGAGGGGGCCGGGATAGAGCCTAGCGTTGTAGGCGAGGAGCAAAGAAAGCGCCACCGCCAGGGCCGCCGTCACCGCCGCCAGTGTGAGGCTATTGTGCGCCAGGGTGAAAAACCGTTCGGTGGAGTAA
>NZ_DAIRTR010000038.1:0-22713 GCF_036803785.1 Pelomicrobium sp.
ACCCAGCGGCGCCACGTGCCCTGTAAAGCCAGGCCGGTTTGTCCATCATCCCTGTAAGAGCCGCATTTCGGCAGCGGCGAGGGCTTCGGGGGTTCCCAGCAGCACCACCACATCGCCCTCCTCCAAGCGTGTTTGCGGCGTCGGCGCGAGCCCGCGAATGCCGCGCCGGCGGATGGCGGTGACCTCCACCTGCAGCGCCTCGAGCCGCAGCTCCTCCAGGCTCCGTCCGATGGCCGCCGCGCCTGCCGCCATCAGCACGCTGTGTAGCCGCGGCTGGGGTTTCTCGGGCGAGTCCAGGGACTCGTCGCTCTCGCCACGAAAAAAACCCCGGAACAAGGCATAGCGCTGCCGGCGCGCTTCGCGGATGCGCTTGAGCACCCGGTTGAGCGGCACGCCCACCAGCAAAAGGGCCTGGGAGCCCAGCATCAGGCTCCCTTCCATGATCTCGGACACCACTTCGGCCGCCCCGGCCTTGAGCAGGAGGTCGATGTCGCTGTCATCGACAGTGCGCACCAGCACGGGAAGATCGGGCCGCTCCTGGTGCACCGCCGCCAGGACGCGCAGCGCGGAGGGCGTGTTGGCGTAAGTGACCACTAGGGCCCTGGCGCGCTTCAAGCCCGCAGCGATTAGCACCTCGCGACGCGCCGCGTCCCCGTAGACCACGCTCTCGCCTGCGGCGGCGGCCTCCCGGATGCGCTGTGGGTCCAAGTCAAGGGCGATGAAAGGCACCCCCTCCCGCTCCAGCATCCGCGCGAGATTCTGGCCGCTGCGGCCGTAGCCGCAGATGATCACGTGCCCCTCGGTGCTCATGGTCTGCACCGCGATGCGGGTGAGCTCCAGGGCGCGCGCCATCCACTCTCCGGACGCAAAGCGGCGCACCAGGGGCTCGCTGTACTGGATCAAAAACGGCGCCGCCAGCATGGAGAGCACCATGCCGGCGAGCAGCGCCTGCATGACGGCAGTATCCACCACGGCGTGGCGGTCCGCGAGCTGCAGCAACACGAAGCCGAACTCACCGGCGTGGGCGAGCGCCAGCCCGGTACGCAGCGCCACGCCAGAATCGGCACCCGCCAGCCGGGCAAGGGCCGTGATGAGGGCGCCCTTGGCCACCACCAGCAGGGCAACGGTGGCCGCGACCCAGCTCCAGTTGGCGAGCACCGCCCGCCAGTCGAGGAGCATGCCGATGGTGACGAAGAAGAAACCCAACAACACCTCGCGGAACGGTCGGATGTCCTCTTCCACCTGGTAGCGGTACTCGGTCTCGGAAATGAGCACGCCGGCGAGAAACGCCCCCAGCGCGAGCGACAGTCCCGCCTGCTGGGTGAGAAAAGCGAGCCCCAGCACCGTGAGCAGCAGGTTGAGGATGAAAAGCTCGGAGGACTTCTGCCGCGCCACCAGGTGGAACCAGGGCCGCATCAGCCGCTGTCCCAGCACCAGGATGACGAACAGCACCAGGGCCGCCTTGACCACCGCCAGGCCAAGGGCCCAGACGAGCTGCTCCCCTGGTCGGGCCAGGGCGGGAATCGCGATCAGGAGGGGCACCACCGCCAGGTCCTGGAACAAGGCGGCGCCGATGATAGCCCGCCCGTGGGGAGCGTTGAGCTCGAAGCGCTCGGCCAGCATTTTGCCCAGGATGGCGGTGGAGGACATGGCGAGCACTGCGCCGATGGCGAAGCCCGCCTGCCACGGGACCCCCAAGGCGAGGGCGAGCAGCATGACCAGCACGACGGTGGAGACCACCTGGGCGGCACCGAAGCCGAACACCTCCCGCCGCAGGGTGCGCAGGCGCGGCAGACTGAACTCCAGCCCGATGGTGAACATGAGGAACACCACCCCGAATTCCGCCAGGTAGCTCGCCTCGGCGCTTTCCGCCACCCAGCCCAGGGTGTGGGGCCCCACCAGGATGCCCACCAGCAGGTAGCCCAGGAGGGGCGGCAAGCCGAGGCGGCGGGCCGCCACCACCACCGTCACCGCGGCGGCGAGGACGGTGAGGGCGATCTGGAGGGTGTCGTGGAGCATGGGCCGTAATCATGCCCTAGCGGCCGGGATTTGGGGCAGCGCCCGGACGGTGCCCGCCCGGGCTCTGCTATACTTGCGAACCGCCTCGCGCACCGAGCCTTCTCCCTCCCATGGGCTGCCCTGCACCGCCGCCGTTCGTTGCATGAACCCGCTGCTCACCCGTGCCCGCTTGATCCGCCTCGCCGCCTTCGACGTGGACGGCGTGCTGAGCGATGGGCGGCTCTACTACGGGGAGGAAGGCGACGCGCTGAAGGCGTTCGGCACCCTGGATGGCCACGGGCTCAAGTTGCTCGCCGCCACGGGGGTGCATCTTGCCATCATTACCGCACGCAGCTCCCGGCTGGTGGAGCAGCGGGCGCGCAACCTGGGGGTGGAATTCCTGTTCCAGGGCGTCGAGGACAAGGCCTCGGTGCTGGAAAAGCTGCTGGGGGAAATGGGACTGGAAGGGCGCGAGGCGGCCTATATGGGCGATGACGTCGTGGACCTGCCGGTGATGCGCCGCTGCGGGCTGGCCATCACCGTGCCCGAGGCGCCGGCCTTGGTCAAGCGCCACGCCCACTTCGTCACCCAGGCGAAGGGCGGTCGCGGCGCGGTACGTGAAGCCTGTGAGCTGATCATGTGGGCCCAGGGCACCTTGGACGGCGCTCTCGCGCCTTACCTGCGTTGAGCGCCGCAACCCTCGCCGTGGATCACCTGCGCGCCCTGGACCGCCTGGCTTCCTTTTTTCCCTTGCTGCTGCTCGTGGCGCTCGCGGCCCTCACGTACTGGCTGGACCGCACGGTGCAACCGCCGGCGCCGGATCTCACCGCTGCCCTGCGCCACGACCCGGACTTCATCGCCGAGGGCTTCTCCGCGGTGCAGCTCGGTCCCGACGGCCGCTCTCGCTACGTGATCACGGGCCGGCGGCTGGTCCACTACCCGGACGACGACACGGCCCATGTGGAGGAGCCGCGGGTGCTGATTACCGAGCCGGGAAAGCCTCCGGTGCGCGTTTCCGCCCGCCGGGGAATGATCACCGACGACGCAGAGCACGTGTACCTGATGGACGAGGTGCGCATCGAGCGGGGCGGTGGCATCGAGGAGGGGGGCGCGGTGCTCACCACCAGCTACCTCCACATCCTCCCCGGTGAGGAACGGGCCAAGACCGATCAGCCCGTGACGCTCGAGGACGCGAATACCGTGATCCACGGCGTTGGCTTAGAATTCGACCAGAAAACGCGAACCGTGACGATCCACCAGGTCAAAGGCCAATATGCTCTGGCGAACGGGCGTTGATCGGGCCAGAGCATGGCTCGTACGGCTCCTCACCGCGACGCTGCTCGCCTGTGGGGTCGCCTACGCGCAGCCCTTGAAGCCAGACCGGGAACAGCCGATTCATTTGGAGGCGGACAGCGGAACCTTCGACGACGCCAAGAAGACGGCGGTGTTCACCGGCAACGTGGTGCTCACCCAGGGCACGCTCACTATCCGCGCCGATCGCCTGGTGGTGACCCAGAGCACGGACGGCTTCCAGCGCGGCGTGGCCTACGGCGACCCCGCTTCTTTCCGCCAAAAGCGGCAGGGTACCGACGAGTGGATCGAGGGTTGGGCGAAGCGCATGGAATACGACAGCCGCACCGAGACCTTAGAGCTGTTCGAGGACGCGCGCATGCGCCGCGGCCAGGACGAGGTACGGGGAAGCTACATCTCCTACAACGCCCAAACCGAGCTGTTCCGCGTGTTGGGCTCCGTCAAGGGCGAGAGCACCGGGGGCGGCTCCTCGGGCCGGGTGCGCGCCGTGATCCAGCCAAAGAGCCGCGACGGCGAGGAGCGCGCGAGCGGCCGCCCGCGCTGAAGCCCGCTCGCGCCGCCACGCTCCGTGATCGCGATGGAAACACCATGAGCACCTTGAGGGTCGAGCGACTGGAAAAACGCTACCGCTCCCGCACGGTGGTCAAGGATGTGTCCCTGGAGGTGGCAAGCGGTGAGGTGGTGGGCCTGCTGGGTCCCAACGGAGCGGGCAAGACCACCTGCTTCTACATGATGGTGGGGCTCGTGCCCCTCACCCGGGGCCGCATCTTCCTGGACGACCGGGAGCTCAGCCATATGCCGATCCACCGTCGCGCCCGGCTGGGACTGTCCTATCTGCCCCAGGAAGCCTCCATCTTCCGGCGTCTCAACGTGGCCGACAACATCCGCGCGGTGCTGGAGCTGCACACCGACGACCCGGACGAACTGGAAAACGAGCTGGAGGACCTGCTCCACGAACTGCACATCACCCACCTGCGCGACAGCCCCGCCGTGAGCCTTTCCGGCGGCGAGCGCCGGCGCGTGGAGATCGCCCGGACGCTGGCGAGCCGCCCGCGCTTCATCCTGCTCGACGAGCCCTTCGCCGGCGTCGACCCGATCGCTGTGCTGGACATCCAGAAGATCGTGGGTTTCCTGAAAGAGCGGGGCATTGGCATCCTGATCACCGACCACAACGTGCGCGAAACCCTGGGCATCTGCGATCGCGCCTACATCATCAACGAAGGGCTGGTCCTGGCCAACGGCAAACCGGAGGAAATCATTTATAATGAGAGCGTTCGCAAGGTCTATCTGGGCGAGAATTTCAGACTATAATTCATAGCGTTAAGCCACCAGAGCAACTTTCATTCCGCACTGCCTTCCGGCCTCATGAAGCCTTCCCTGCAGCTTAAGCTCACGCAGCATCTCGCGCTGACGCCCCAGTTGCAGCAGTCCATCCGGCTCCTGCAGCTCTCCACGCTGGAGCTGAACCAGGAGGTGGAGCGCATCCTGCAGGAAAACCCTCTGCTCGAGCGGGAGGAGGAAGACGAAGAGTCCTCGCCCGCGTTTGCTTCCGAGCGCTCGGCGCTGCCCACCGAGTCCCTGGACACGGCGGTGCCCGGGGCGGGCGCGGAAACCTCGGACCCGATCGTCGCCCCGGATTCGGGCTGGCTCGAGGACGAGGGCTCCTACCACGGTTCCCGGGACGACGGCGAGGACGCGGGCTATCCCCAGCTTGCCGCCGGCACGCCCACCCTGCGTGAGCACCTCAACTGGCAGTTGAGCCTCACCAAGCTCTCCGAGCGCGACCGCCGGCTCACCCAGCTCCTAGTAGACGCGCTGGACGACGATGGTTACCTTACCCAGGACCTGGACGAACTGCTGGCCCTGCTGCCGCCGGAGCTGGGCGTGGAGCGAGACGAGCTCACGATCGCCTTGAGGCACCTGCAGAACCTGGACCCCCCGGGCGTCGGCGCGCGCAACCTCAAGGAATGCCTGCTGCTGCAGTTGAAGGCCCTCCCGGAGGAGACGCCTCATCTGAAAGAGGCGCTCGCGGTAGTGGAAAACCACCTGGAAACACTGGCCGCTCGGGACTACAACAAGCTAAAGCGCCTCCTTGGTTGCGACGACGCCTGCCTCAGGCAGGTGCAGAGCCTGATCACGCGGCTTAACCCGCGGCCGGGTTCGGACTTCGCCCAGGTGGAAACTCGCTACGTGGTGCCAGACGTTGTCGTCAAGAAAGTGAAGGGAGTTTGGGTCGCGAGCTTGAACCCTGAGGCCATGCCCCGACTGCGCATCAACCGCATGTACGCCGACATCCTGAGCCGCAACCGGGACGCGAGCCACCAGCAGCTCGCAGCCCAGCTCCAGGAGGCGAAATGGCTGATCAAAAACGTGCAGCAGCGCTTCGACACCATCCTGCGAGTCTCCCAGGCCATCGTGGACCGCCAGCGGCACTTCTTCGAGCATGGCGAAGTGGCCATGCGCCCGCTGGTGCTGCGGGAGATCGCCGAGACACTCGGGCTGCATGAGTCCACCGTATCGCGCGTGACCTCCCAGAAGTACATGCTCACCCCGCGGGGTACCTACGAGCTCAAGTACTTCTTCGGCAGCCACGTGCAGACAGAGACGGGCGGCGCCTGTTCCGCCACCGCCATCCGCGCCCTCATCAAGCAACTGGTGAGCGCAGAGGATTCCCGCCGCCCCCTCTCCGACAGCCAGATTTCCGAGATTCTCGGTCAGCAAGGCATCATGGTGGCGCGCCGCACCGTCGCCAAGTACCGCGAGTCGATGCAGATCCTTCCGGCGAACCTGCGTAAATCCCTTTGACAGAGGAGACGTCATGAACCTCACCGTGACCGGACATCACATCGACGTGACGCCGGCGATCCGCGATTATCTGACCTCGAAGCTTGCGCGGGTCACCCGCCACTTCGACCATGTGATCGACGTGAGCGTGATCCTCTCGGTGGAAAAAGCAAGACACAAGGCGGAAGCCTCCGTACGCGTGCGCGGCAAAGATCTCTTTGCCGAAGCCGACGACACAGACATGTACGCCGCCATCGACAGCCTGGTGGATAAGCTCGACCGTACCGTGCTGCGCCACAAGGAAAAGCAGGTCGACCGGCGCAACGGCGCGAGTCTGAAGCAGATGCCTGGTGAATAGATAATAGATAGCTGTGGAGACCGTCCTCGACGGCCCGCGGAAGGGGAACCGCACAGCCCGGGTGCCAGTAGGTTCCCGCATCCGCCGGGCCGCGATCTTTTCTGACGACGCATCATGAACCTGATCGCCAAGCTGCTTCCCGAATCCCACATCCTCCTCGACCTGGAGTGTGCCAGCAAAAAGCGCGTCTTCGAACAAGTAGGGTTATTGTTCGAAAACCAGATGCACATTGCCCGCAGCCTCTGTTTCGACTGCCTGTTCGCGCGCGAGAAGCTCGGCTCCACCGGCCTGGGCCAAGGCGTAGCCATCCCCCATGGGCGCATCAAGGGGCTCAAGGAGGCGGTAGGGGCGTTCGTGCGCGTGCGCGAACCCATTGCCTTCGATGCCCCGGACAACAAGCCGGTGCGGCTCATCTTCGTGCTGCTCGTGCCAGAGCGAGCCACTGACCAGCACCTGCAGATCCTCTCCGAGCTGGCGCAGATGTTCAGCGACAAGTCGTTCCGGGAGAAGCTGCTCGCGGCCAAGACTCCCCACGACGTGCATCTGCTGTTCGAAAACTGGGAGCCGCATGCCCCGAGTCAGCGTAGCGCGGCTGTTTGAGGACAACCGAGAGAAACTTGCCCTGCGCTGGATCGCGGGACGGGAAGGCGCGTCCAAATTCCTCGACTCGGAGGCGATCCTGCACTCCACCAAGGGCCTGATCGGTCATCTCAACTTCATCCATCCCAATTGGATCCAGGTGCTATCCACCTCGGAGACGGACTACATCTCCCACCTGGACGCGGCGCCCCTGCACCAGTTGTTCGAGACGGGAACGGTGTGCTTCATCGTGGCCGGTGGCGAGCAGCCGCCGGAGATTCTCAAAAGGCTCGCCGACGAGACGGCCACGCCGCTGCTCGCCTCGCCCCAGGCGAGCCTGGAGCTCATGTGGCTGCTGCGGCATTACCTGCACAAGGCCCTCGCCCCGTCGGTGTCCATGCACGGCGTGTTCCTCGACGTGTTGGGCATGGGGGTGCTGATCACGGGAGACTCGGGCGTGGGCAAGAGCGAGCTCGGCCTGGAGCTCATCTCCCGCGGCAGCGGGCTGGTGGCCGACGACATCGTGGAAATTTACCGGGTCGCACCCGAGACGCTGGAGGGGCGCTGCCCGCCGTTGCTGCGCGACTTCCTCGAGGTACGCGGCCTCGGAGTCCTCAACATCCGCGCCATCTTCGGCGAGACTTCGGTGCGGCCGAAAATGAACCTGAAGCTGATCGTTCACCTGGAGCGGCCCGCAGGTACAGACCTCGCCTCCATGGAGCGGCTGCCCCTGGAGGCGAGCTTCGAGGAAGTGCTGGGCGTTCCCGTGCGGCGAGTGAACATCCCAGTCGCCGCCGGAAGGAACCTCGCCGTGCTGGTGGAAGCGGCGGTGCGCAACACCATCTTGCAGTTGCGCGGCTACGACAGCACGCGGGAATTCATCCGGCGCCACGAGCGCCACATGACGAACGAGGGTGCCCCGCCAGAGGCGGACGATTAAGGTCGGGGAGACCCGGGTCCGCCGAACGCGTTCTTCCGGCTTCTTCGTGGCTCTGCCCATGCAGATCATTTTCATCAGCGGCCTTTCCGGATCAGGCAAAAGCATCGCCCTCAAGGTGCTCGAGGACGCAGGCTACTATTGCGTAGACAACCTCCCCGTGCGGCTCCTTCCCGAGACGGCCTCCTACTTCGAGCGTCACGGTTACGCCCGCGCGGCCGTCTCCATCGACGCGAGAAGCGGCGACGGGCTGGAGCTGCTGCCAGCCCAGATCGCGGCCCTGCGCGCGCGGGGTGTGGACGCGCGGCTGCTCTTTCTCGAGGCAAACACGGAAACCCTGGTGCAGCGTTTCTCCGAGACGCGTCGGCGCCATCCGCTCGCCCGCGGAGAGCTCACCCTTCCCGAGTGCATCGAGCGGGAACGGGAGCTGCTGGCCGACATCGCCGATGGCGCCCACCGTATCGACACGAGCGAGCTTTCGCCCAACACGCTGCGCAGCTGGGTGAAGGATTTCATCCACATCGACCGCTCGCGGCTGACCCTGCTGTTCCAGTCCTTCGGTTTCAAGCACGGCATCCCCCTGGACGCGGATCTGGTATTCGATGTGCGCTGCCTGCCCAATCCCCATTACGATCCGCGGCTGCGGCCCCTAACCGGCAAGGACCCCGAGGTGATCGCCTTTCTCGAGAGCATCCCCAATGTGGCGCGCATGCTCGCCGACATCCGTCTTTTCGTCTCCAACTGGCTCCCCTGCTTCATTCAGGACAACCGCAGCTATCTGACGGTGGCCCTGGGCTGCACCGGCGGCCAGCATCGGTCGGTGTACATGGTGGAACGTCTCGCCGCCCATTTCCGCCCCGAGTACCAGGTGCTGGTGCGCCATCGGGAGCTTTCCTGACCCGTGCTAAAGTAGTCGGATGCTTGGGCGTATCGCTTCCGTGTGCTTCAGGCTGCCGGTGAAAGCAGGCGACGTCCTGGTGATCGCTTCCGCCGCGACCTTGACCGCGCTCCTCGCCATTCACGCCTGGCGCCCCGGGACGGCCGAGCGGGCCCTGGTCCGGGCGGGGGGGCAGGTGTTTGCCGAGCTGGACCTCCATCGAGACCGCGTGATCCGCGTCCCCGGGCCCCTGGGTGAAACCCGCATCCGGGTGGCCGAAGGCCGGGTGCGGGTGGAAGCCGACCCCAGCCCGCTCCAGCTGTGCGTCAAGCGGGGCTGGCTGGCCCAGCCTGGCGACGTGGCGGTATGCCTTCCCAACGAGGTGAGCGTGGAGCTTACGGGAGCGGCCCGACGCTATGACTCCCTCGCCTATTGAGCTTGCCGTCACCGCGGAAGACCGGCGCGTCGCCCGGCTCGCCGCCTGGGCGATGGGTTTGGCGCTGGTGGATGCCGCCATCCCCACCCCGATTCCCGGCGTGAAGCCAGGGTTCGCCAATCTCGTGGTGCTGGTGGTGCTCACGCGCTACGGGTTCTCCACGGCGGCCTGGGTCTCCCTCCTGCGGGTAGTGGCGGCGGCGATCGCCTTCGGCAGCTTCCTCACCCCGGGCTTTTTCCTAAGCCTGGCCGGCGCCAGCGCGAGCCTCGGGGCCCTGGCCTTGGCCTGCCGTTTGCCTCGGCATTGGTTCGGCCCCGTATCCCACAGCGTGATCGCTGCTCTTGCCCACGTGGCGGGCCAACTCGCCCTGGCAACGCTCTGGCTCCTGCCGGGGAGCGCGGTGCTCAAGCTCTCCCCGGTGTTCGCCCTGGCCGCGACCGTGTTCGGCACCGTAAACGGGCTGGTGGCCGCACGGCTGCTCGCAAACCCCGGCCCAACCGCCCCTGTCCTTGCTTCCCCTGCCGCGGGGGCCCGGTGAAGACAGTCACTTTGGCCTTTACCGGCGCTTCGGGCATGCCCTATGGAATGAGGCTGCTCGAGTGTCTGATCGGCGCCGGCGTGCGGGTGTACTTGATTTATTCCCAGGTGGCCCAGGTAGTGGCGCGCCAGGAGATGGACCTCAGCCTGCCCGGCCGAGCTGCGGAAGCCCAGACGTGGCTTGCCGAGCGCTTCCATGCCGAACCACAGCAGCTGCAGGTCTTCGGTCGGGAGGAGTGGTTTGCCCCCATTGCGTCCGGTTCCAACCCGGCCGATGCCATGGTCATCTGCCCCTGCACCATGGGAACCCTCGCCGCGATCGCCGCAGGCCTGGCGGAGAACTTGATCCAGCGCGCCGCCGACGTGATGCTCAAGGAGCGCCGTCCCCTCGTTCTGGTGCCCCGGGAAACGCCCCTGTCGGCGATTCACCTGGAAAACATGCTGAAGCTGGCCCGGGCCGGAGCAGTCATCCTTCCCGCAAACCCGGGCTTCTACCACCGACCGGCCACGGTGGAGGCCCTGGTCGACTTCGTCGTGGCCCGGGTACTGGACCACCTGGGCGTGGCCAACACCCTGATGACCCGCTGGGGCGCACCCCCGGCAGGGGCCTAAGCTTCGGCCCGGCTCCCGGGGCGCCAGGCTCATCCCTCCCCGAAATAGCCTGGAAAATCCCGTGCATAGCAGGGCGGGGACGTCAGCTCTCCCTCCGTGAGGGGGGGATCGGTCTGGGGCAGGCCCCGAGCCCGAGCCAACGCTGCGAAGTGGGCCCGGGCCGTGGGCGGGTCAACGAACCGGGCCCCTTCCCCGTCCACCAGGCGCACGCCCGCTTCCGTCACGATGAAATCCATGGGGATGTCGTGGGGCTGGGCATAGAGCTCCGGCAGCCGCTGCATCTCGTAGGCCACCGCGACGGCGATGGGCCTTGGCTGGGCGGCGGCCAGGGTCCGGTCGAAGTAGCCGCCGCCATAGCCCAGGCGGTAACCCCGGTTGTCAAAGGCCACCGGAGGAACAAAGGCCACGTGGGGACTGACCACGGGGGTACCCACCGGTACCGGAATACCAAACACTTCAGCCCGGGTGGGGGCACCGGGCCACCAAACCCGGAATTCCAAGGGACCGCGTTTGTCCACCACGGCCGGCAGCGCCGTGACCGCGCCCCGGCGGCGAAAGGTGCGGGCCGGAAAGCGGGCGTCGTATTCCCCCTGATACGGCCAACACACACCCACGAGCCATCCCCGGCCGATGGGGAATGTCTCTTCGATGAGGCGAGTGATGGCGGCCTGGCAGCGGCTGCGCACTGCTGGATCCAGGCGGGCGCGCCGAGCGATGAGGAGCGGGCGGAGCTGCCGCCGCCAAGCCGCCACCGCCTCGGGCGAGGGCGGGCGTCCCCCCGGGGGCGGCGGCAAGCCATCCGTCTCGGCAGCCTCTTGTGGCATCATAAAGCGCTAAAGCTCTTAAATGTGAGAGTATAACCTCAAGGGCCGGAAACCCGAACCCGCCGCCTTGAGCGCGCGTCCAAGAAATATCAGGCCCGCAGCCGCTGCGCGGGAAGGGGCTGGTTTGCTTCGACCGCCCGATGGCCGGGAATGAGTTGAGCCTCCGCAGCGTATCGAGAAAGCTTTGAGAGGAGGAAACGATGAGACAAGCCCTGCGTTTCTGTGCCGCCGCGCTCTTCGCATGGGCCAGCACGGTCTGGGCCGCGGAAAGAGCCTCAGGACTCGCGAGCCCCAACGAAATCCACCTTCCCGATTGGTTCAAGGTGAGCTTCCTGGACTTCAAGGAAGACCTCCGGGAGGCCGCCGCCGCAGGCAAGCGCCTCATGGTGTACTTCGGCCAGGACGGCTGCCCCTACTGCAAGACCCTGATGGAAGTGAACTTCACCCAGAAGGACATCGTCGAGGTGACCCGCAAGCACTTCGACGTGATCGCCATCAACATCTGGGGGGATCGCCCGGTCACCTGGATCGATGGCAAGGAGCGCAGCGAAAAGGAGTTTGCCGCCCACCTCAAAGTGCAATTCACGCCCACGCTCCTGTTCCTCAATGAGAAGGGCGAGGTGGTGCTGCGCGCCAACGGCTATTACCCGCCCCCCAAGTTCCGGGCTGCCTTGGATTACGTGAGCCAGCGGCTAGAGACCCGGATGAGCTTTCCCGAGTACCTGGCCAAAGCGACCGGCGCCCAGGGCGGCAAGCTGCGCGACCAGGCCTTTTTCATGAAACCCCCCCTCGTCCTGCAGCGGGACAAGGTGCCGGCAAGCCGCCCCCTGGCAGTGCTGTTCGAGCAGCCGGACTGCGCTCCGTGCGATGAGCTCCACACGGTCACCTTCAAGGCACCGGAGACCCTGGCCCTGATCCAGCGCTTCGACGTGGCGCGAGTGAACCTGCTGGGCACGCAGCCCCTGGTGACGCCCACCGGGGAGCGACTCACCGAGGGTGAATGGGGGCGCAAGCTCAAAGTCGGCTTCGCCCCGTCCGTGGTGTTCTTCGACGAGCGGGGCCGCGAAGTGTTCCGGGTGGAAGCGTACCTGCGGCCCTTTCACTTCCAGACCGCCCTCGACTATGTGGCGAGCAAGGCCTACCAGGATCAGCCCAACTTCCAGCGCTTTCTCCAGACGCGGGCCGACCGCCTGCGGGCAGAGGGTAAGACAGTCTCCATCTGGTAGCGAGCCGCGGCGACCGGCGCCGCAGGCGTAAGCCCGGTGCGCCAGCCTACCTGGCGCGGATCAGCAGTACCGGCGCGGCCGCCCGCCGGACCACCCCCTCCGCCACGCTGCCCAGGATCAGGTGCTCGAACCCGTGGCGGCCGTGGGTGCCCATGATGATGAGCTCCGCGCCCCAGCGGGTCGCTTCCTCCACGAGGGCGGCGGCGATGCGCCGACCCGCAGCGTCCACCAGCACGGTGTCCGCCTCCACTCCCGATTCGGCGCACCGTCTCTGCGCTTCGGCAAGGAGAAACTTCCCCTCTTCCTTGAGCCGCTCGGTGAGGTCGATGAGACCCTCGGTGCTGGTGTGGCGCAAGCTCTCGTACACATGGGCAAGCCTCAGCACGGCCCCCAGGGTTTTGGAGAAGCGAATCGCCTCGGCGAGCGCCGCCTCGGAGGCCGAACTGCCGTCGATGGGGACGAATATCCGTTGGTACATTCTCTTCCTCCCGATGCGTGGCGCCGCCTCCGTCGCCGAATTAGCCCCCTTCCCTGATCCGGTGCTCCTGCGCGAGTCGCACAGGCAGGCGCTTGAGCCTCACCCCATAGTGTAGCGGCTCTTCCCGGATGTGGTAGTACGCCGCCAGTCCCGCGTTGCGCAAGACCTGGGCCACCAGCGGGTCACAGCGGACCAGGTGGATTTCCCGGTAAGGGTTGAGGGAGCGCTCGCAGAAGTAGAGCAGCGTTTCCAGGGCTCTTTCTTCCACTTTGTCCAACTCTTCGAGAACCACGATGAGCTGCTTGCGCCACGCGCAAGCGACCCGCTCGTAGGCGCCAATGCACTGCTCGCACGCCTGGCGGTCGAAAGCGCCCCTGACGCGCAGCGTGATGGAACCGGCTCTGTAATAGCAGTATACGGACGGTGCCACGATCCCTCCTCGGTGCGGTTCGTCCCAGGCCGAGAGCTTCGGAAGGGGCCAGGAAGAGGGACCCCTCGGCCTTTTGACGGCAAGCCTAGCCGGTTTCCCGGGCTCGGCCTTGATCCAGATCAACCCTCTCGCATGTCCCTATCGGGATCGTCCAGGCATTTCACCGGTCAGGGCTTTTCGCCCGCGCTTCGCGCACGTGCCGGCTTTCGGAGGGCTTACTCCGGCCAGGTCCAGTCGAGCACCTCCGGCATGTCTTCTCCGTGCCGTTCGATGTAGTGCCGGTGGTCGATGAGCTTGTCCCGCAGCGCCTGCTTGGCGTAAGCGGCGGCGTAGCCCAATTTGGGTACCCGATCGATCACGTCCATGGCCAGGTGGAAGCGGTCCAGGTCATTGCGCACCGCCATGTCGAAGGGGGTCGTGGTGGTACCCTCCTCCTTGTAGCCGCGCACGTGGAGGTTTTTATGGTTGGTGCGCCGGTAGGTGAGCCGGTGGATGAGCCAGGGGTAGCCATGGTAGGCGAAGATGATGGGCTTGTCGGTCGTGAAGAGCCCGTCGAACTCCCGGTCCGAGAGGCCATGGGGATGCTCTTCCTGGGGCTGCAGCGTCATCAAGTCCACCACGTTCACCACCCGCACCTTCAACGCCGGCACGTAGCGGCGTAGCAGGGTCACGGCGGCCAAGGTCTCCAGGGTCGGCACGTCGCCCGCGCAGGCCATGACCACGTCGGGCTCCGAGCCCTGATCGTTGCTCGCCCAGGCCCAGATGCCAATCCCGCTCGCCACGTGCTTCACCGCCGCGTCCATGTCCAGCCACTGGGGCGCGGGCTGCTTGCCCGCCACGATCACGTTCACCAGGTTGCGGCTTTCGAGGCAGCGTTCGGTCACGGCGAGCAGGGTGTTGGCGTCCGGGGGCAGGTAGACGCGCACGATGTCCGCCTTCTTGTTCACCACCAGATCGATGAATCCCGGGTCCTGGTGGGAGAACCCGTTGTGGTCCTGGCGCCACACGTGGGAGGTGAGCAGGATGTTGAGGGAGGCGATGGGGCGCCGCCACGGGACCTCCTTGGCCACCTTGAGCCACTTGGCATGCTGGTTGAACATGGAATCGACGATGTGGATGAAGGCCTCGTAGCTGGAGAACAGCCCGTGGCGCCCGGTGAGGAGGTAGCCCTCCAGCCATCCCTGGCAAGTGTGCTCGGAAAGGATCTCCATCACCCGCCCGTCGGGGGCAAGGTGTTCGTCCTCGGGCAGGATCTGGGCCATCCAAGCCCGATCGGTCGCCTCGAACAGGGCGTCGAGCCGGTTGGAGGCGGTCTCGTCAGGCCCGAACACGCGGAAGTTGCGCGCCTCGCTATTCAACTTCATCACGTCGCGCAAGTAGCGGCCCATCACTCGGGTTGCTTCCGCCACCGTGCGCCCGGGGTGGGGAACGTCCACCGCGTAGTCGCGGAAGTCGGGAAGCCGCAGCGCCTTCAGCAACAGCCCCCCGTTGGCATGGGGGTTGGCCCCCATGCGCCGCTCCCCCGAGGGCACGAGCGCCGTCAACTCGGGCCTGGGCCGTCCGTGCTCGTCGAACAGCTCCTCGGGCCGGTAGCTTTTCAACCAGCGTTCCAGCAGCTTCAAATGCTCCGGATTCCGGGCGAGACCGGAGAGCGGCACCTGGTGGGAGCGCCAGAAGCCTTCGACCTTCTTTCCGTCCACTTCCCTCGGACCGGTCCAGCCCTTGGGGCTCACCAGGATCAGCATCGGCCAGCGCGGGCGCGGAGCGAGCCGCCCGCTCCGCGCGCGCTCTTGGATCTCGCGAATCTCGCCAACGATGCGATCGAGCGCTGCTGCCATCTGCTGGTGCATGGGCTCGGGTTCCGTACCTTCGACAAAGTAGGGCTGGTAGCCGTAGCCGATGAAGAGGGATTGCAGCTCGTCCCTGGGGATGCGCGCGAGCACCGTGGGGTTGGCGATCTTGTAGCCGTTCAAGTGCAAGATGGGTAACACGGCCCCGTCGCGCGCCGGGTTCAGGAACTTGTTGGAATGCCAGGCGGTGGCAAGGGGTCCCGTTTCCGCCTCTCCGTCCCCCACCACGCAGGCCACGATCAGCCCCGGATTATCGAAAGCAGCACCGAAAGCGTGGGCCAAGGCGTAGCCCAGCTCGCCGCCCTCATGGATGGAGCCCGGAATCTCCGGTGTCGCGTGGCTGCCGATGCCGCCGGGAAAGGAAAACTGCCGGAACAGCCGCCGCATTCCCTCCTCGTCCTGGGATAGCGCCGGATGAAGCTCGCTGTAGCTGCCCTCGAGCCAGGCGTTGGCCGCCAGAGCGGGCCCGCCGTGGCCTGGCCCGCAGACAAAGATCATGTCCAAGTCATGAAGTCGGATCGCCCGGTTGAGATGGGCGTAGATGAAGTTCAGTCCTGGCGTGGTCCCCCAGTGGCCCAGAAGCCGGCGTTTCACGTGGGCAAGCGTCAGAGGCTCTTTCAGCAGGGGGTTGTCGTAGAGATAGATCTGCCCTACGGAGAGATAGTTGGCGGCACGCCAATAGGCATCGATGCGCCGCAGCTCGTCGGGGGCAAGGGGTCCGGCTACCCCGCTCGCCGTCGCAATCTCGTTCATGCGCTCATCCTTCCCTTGAAAGTAACGACCTGCACAAAAGCGCTCCGCGGAAGCGCTTTTGCCTTGCCCAGCATCGCATGGCTCGATGTCGTCGCAAGTAGCGCGGTCATCACGCCGCGTGGCGCGCCCGGGACACGGCGGCGAGTAGCCGGTCGTAGGCCTCGGCAAAGCGTCGCACCCCCTCGTCCAACAGCCGGTCGGCGACCTCTTCCAGGGCGATGCCCGCCTCCGCCAGCGCCTCCAGGAGGCGCCGCGCCTCCTCCACGCCTTCCTCCAAGCTCGCCCGCGGCCGGCCGTGGTCGCGGAAGGCGTCGATGGTGGCGGGGGGCATGGTGTTCACGGTGTCCGGACCGATCAGCTCCTCCACGTACAGCACGTCCCGGTAGGCGGGGTTTTTAGTACTGGTAGAACCCCACAGCAGGCGCTGGGTGCGCCCGCCCTGGGCCGCGAGCCGCTGCCAGCGCTCCGAGGCAACGAGGCTCTTGTAGTCCTGGTACGCCAGCTTGGCGTTGGCAATCGCCGCCTGCCCCCGCAGTCTCTCGAGCCGGCTGCGCTGCGCCTCGGGCAGCGCGCCCCGCAGCCGCTCCTCGATCCATCCGTCCACCGCCGTATCGATGCGGCTCACGAAGAAGCTGGCGACGCTCGCCACGGGTTCCAGGGCCAAGCCCGCGGCCGCGCGCCTTTCCAGGCCTGTCATGTACGCCTCGGCCACCTTCCGATACACGGCCCGGGAGAAAAGCAGGGTCACGTTGACGTTGATCCCATCGGCGATGAGGGTCTCGATGGCCGGCAGCCCCGCCGGCGTCGCCGGCACCTTCAACATCAGGTTGGGGCGATCCACCTGGCGCCACAACCGCTCAGCTTCCTCGATGGTGGCCCGGGTGTCGTGGGCAAGGTGGGGAGAGACCTCCAAACTCACGTAGCCGTCGCGCCCCCCTGTCGCATCGAACACCGGTCGCAGGAGATCGGCCGCATCCCGGATGTCGGCCATGGCGAGCGCTGCGTAAAGCTCCTCCGGGCGTGGGTCGCCTTTTTCCAAGGCCTGCCGGATGGCGGCGGCGTACTCCCGGCCCTGGACGATGGCCTGCTCAAAGATGGCCGGGTTTGAGGTGAGTCCCTTAAGCCCGTCCTCAGCGATGAGCCGGGCGAGCTGGCCAGAGGCGATGAGATGGCGGGAAATGGAATCGATCCAGAAGGATTGCCCGAACTGCTCCAGTTGCCTCAAAGGATTCATAGGATTCCTCCCTCGGATCCGGTGGCCTTCTCTGCCTCACCACAACGGCAGACCACGGCCGAACACGGGAGTTCAGCGCGCTTTATTTGACCACCAGGACATCGCATGGCGCCTCCATCACCACGTGCAGGGAGACGCTGCCCAGCACGAAGCGCGCCAGCTCCGAGCGGCCGTGGGCGCCGACGGCCACCAGGTCGAAGGCGTCTTGCCGCGCGGTGTTGACGATCACTTCGGGGGCGTAGCCATGAACCACCCTCGTCCCCGGGCGCTCGCCCTCGGCCCCCCACTCCCGCAGAAAGGCATCCAGATCCGCCTGGGCTTCCCGCCGGGCCGCTTGCACGTATCGCTCCACCACTTCCCGGTCCACGCCGGCGTAAAACAGCTTGCCCTCGAAGGGCAGCTCGAAGGCGTGGAGAATCGTGATGGCGGCCTCGGGCACCAGGCGCCGTGCGGCCTGCAGCGCAGCGCCGGAGCCGGGCGAGAAGTCGACCGGCACCAGAACGCGTCCGTAGGGTTGCGCCGCCCCTTGCTTGACCACCAGGGTCGGACCCTCATTATGACGTACCACCTTCTGGGCCGTGGCGCCCAGAACCAGATCGCGAAAAAAGTGTTCCCCGTGCCCGCCGATCACAGTGAGGGCGGCGCCCCACGCACCGGCCCGTTCGGCGATCTCCTGGTATACCCGCCCAACCACCACCTCCGGGTGCACGGTGATCCCGTGGGTCTGGGCGAGCCGGGCAGAGCGCTCGGCGAGAGCTTCCCGCGCCCGCTCCTTGAGCTCCGGCAACGGCCCCGCCCCGGCGGTGGCGAGCCGCCGCAGGACCTCCAGGTGGTAGCGCTCCACCACGTGCAGCAGCAGCAACCGGGCGCCGTGGCGTGCGGCCAGCCCCGCCGCGCGCTCGACCGCCCTATCGGCCCGTTCGGAAAAGTCCGTCGCTGCCAAGAAGTTCTGAGGCTCGCCCATGCTACTCCCTCCTCAAGTGAGCTCTTTCGCAATGACGCCCGCGGCGTAATCGGCCGCGTCGCGAAATGGCGTGAGCACCCGATCTGCGCCCGCCGCCCGCAGCGCCCGGGCATCCTCCTCGTCATGGGCCACCATCGCCACCGTGCCCCGGAAGCCATGGCGCTTGAGGGCCCTGAGCAGCCCTAGATTCACGTCCCGCTGAGGCAGCGTGCTCACCACCCAGCGGACGTGGTCGAGGGGGAGCAGGGAGGGTATCTCGGGATCCTCTGCGTCCCCGAAAATCACCCGCAAGCCCTGCCGCCGCCGGGACCGTACCGTTTCCGGGTCGAAGTCCACGCCGAGCACAGCGACGCCCTGGTCGCGCAACAGCTCGGCCAGCCGGCGCCCGTAGCGGCCGAGCCCGAACACGATCACGTCGGTCTGATGGATCGACGCTGCGACGCGCTCCACCGCCGCCTCGCGAAATGGATGGCGCCGCTCGAACACCCCCAGCCAGCGCCCCACCCAATCATAGAGGGTTTGGGAATACAGGATCATGTAGGTGGATAGGGCGATCGTCACCAAACCCACCAGGGTCACGAGCCCCAGGGTCTGGGGCCCCACGTGGCCGAGGGAAATGCCCATGGCGACGAAAACGATGGAGAACTCGCTGATCTGGGCCACCGTGAGTCCAGCGAGAAAGCCCGTACGCTTGCGATAGCCCATGTAACCCATGATGGCCATGACGATGAGGGGGTTTCCGACCAGCACGAACAGAGAGAACACCACCGCCGCCGGGAGCTCCTCACCGAGAACCGGCAGCTCCAGTTTGGCCCCGAGATCGATGAAGAAAAAGAGCAGGAGGAAATCCCGCAGGCTCACGAGCCGGGTGGCCATGGCGTCCCGATAGGGCGTGGAAGCCAGAGAGAAACCCGCGAGAAAGGCACCCACCTCCTTTCCGAAGCCGAGCCAGTCCCCGGCCGAAGCCAAGGCGACGCCCCAGGCGACGGCGAAGAGCAGCAGAAGCTCCTGGGATCGGGCCATGACGTGGAGCAAGCGCGGCAGCAGCGAGCGCATGGCCACGAAGATGAAGAGCGCCAGTCCGCCCACTTTGATTCCCAGCCGCGCGAGAAGCTCCCCTCCGTCTCCGGCCGCCCCGGCCGCGCCGTGGGTACCGATCGCCATCATGGCGAGTACCACCGCCACGTCCTGTACGATGAGAAACCCAAGGGCGATGCGCCCGTGCAGCGAGTCGATCTCGCGCTTGTCGGAAAGGAGCTTGACGATGATGATGGTGCTGGAGAAGGTCAAGGCGACGGCGACGTAGACCGCCTCCAGATGATCCATTCCCAAGGCCAGGCCAATCAGGTAGCCGAACACGATGGTGAAACCGAGCTGTCCCAGACCGGTGGCGAGAGCCACCGGCCCCAGATGCCGCACCAGGTGCAGGTCCAGCTTGAGCCCCACCGCGAACAGCAGGACCGTGACCCCGATCTCGGCGAGCAGCGCCACCTCGTCGTAGCTGCGCACCCACTGGAGGCCAGCCGGCCCCACCAAGATCCCCACCAGGATGAAGGCTACAATAAGCGGCTGCTTGAGCCGCACCGCCAAGGTGCCGGCGGCGGCCGACACGGCGAGCAGGAGGGCGAACTCGTAGTACACGCTCATCCTGCTGCCTTACGGCACGACCAGCATCGGACATGGAATCGCCCGCAGCCACTCCCTGAGCGTTCCTTCACCGGCTAGCGCATTGCCCGGCGCGACCAGCGCTGCGCTGCGACGCTCCCGGGTAGCGCGCGCGAGCGTCGTAGCGAGCGCCGCGGGGATCCGTTGGCAGCCCTCAGCCTTCCAGCCCCGCTCTTCCAGCCAGCGGTCGGCCTTCTCCCGCAAGTGCTGGAACGCCTGGGAATTCTCCGCCGGGATCAGCACGCCGAGGCCGCACCGGGTGGCATGCGCGAGGTGCGCTGCCGCGCCGAGGGCTCGATACGCGGCTGCCTCACCGTCGAACAGCGCGAGCACGGCCCTGGGCGCTTCTTCCCCGCTGGCGGCGCCTGCGGTCTGCCCCAGCGAGCGCCGGGCGAGCAGCACGAGATCCCGCTCCCCTGCCCGGGCGAGGGCAGCATCCCATACCCGACCCCTAGCCACCTGGAACGACCACTGTATCCGTACCCGGACCGCGGCCTCCTCCAGCAGACGCCTCACCTGCTGCGCCTGTAGCCTGAGGGCGCGCTCCACATCGGCCGGCGCCACACGCCGCGGAGCAGGCATGGCAAAGCCCGATTCCTTGGCGATCGGCAGGCCCGCCAGGCGCAACAGATCGACGTCCTCCACGAATAGGCCGGACAGCTCCGCCCGCAACGCTGAAGCGAGCTTGGTCGCCAAGCGAAGCGTCCACTCAGCGAGGGCCGCGTCATCGAGCGCCACGACGATCCGGCCGCCGGCGAGCTCATCTCTCCATTCGGTCATGCGGGTCTTCCGCCCTTCCTCGCCGCGGCAGGCCCGCGGGCGACTCTGCGTCGGCGGCGCGCTTCCTTGAGCGGTGCCGAATACATCCGGCGCAATTGGGACAGCTCCATCAGCCGCAGCGCGACCCGGTAGTTGATGCTGTCGGGTGCAAGTTCGCCCTTCTCGTCCGGTGCGCCCGCCGCGATTCCAGTCAGCAGTTCGATGGCCTGATCCACGGTTTGCACCGGATAAACGTGGAACTTCCCGGCCGCCGCCGCCTCCACCACGTCCCGACGCAGCATCAGGTGCTTGACGTTGCAGGCGGGAATCAACACCCCCTGGTCGCCGGTCAGCCCCCGCTCCCGACAAATGTCGAAAAAGCCCTCGATCTTCTCATTGACCGCGCCGATCGCCTGCACCCGCCCATGTTGGTCCACCGAGCCGGTGACCGCGAGGGACTGGCGGATGGGCGCCCCGGCGAGCGACGAGAGCAGGGCGCACAGCTCGGCGAGGGAGGCACTGTCACCCTCCACCTCGATATAGGTCTGCTCGAAGGTGATGCTCGCCGAAAGGGAGAGGGGCTGGTTCGCCGCGAAGCGCGCCGCCAGGAACGACGACAGGGTGAGCACACCCTTGGAGTGGATCGCACCGCCCAGCTCGATCTCGCGCTGGATATCGACCACCTCGCCCTCCCCCAGGCGTGTGGTGGCGGTAATGCGGGTGGGCCGGGCAAAGGAAAAGTTGCCTAGGCTAAACACCGAAAGACCGTTCACCTGGCCAATGTGCTCCCCGTGGGTGTCGATGAGCACCGTGCCACGGAGAATCTCCTCCTGGATGCGTCGCTTGAGCCGGTCTGCACGCCCGATCTGGTTTTGCACCGCGTCGTGCACGTCTTCGGCGCTCACCGCCTTGCGCCCGGCCTCCCGGGCCAGGAAATCCGCCTCGGCGAGCAGGTCCTTGAGGCTCTGGGCGTGGGCCGAGAGTTTTTCCCGGTCGCCTGCGAGACGCGCGCTGTGCTCGATGAGCCGGGCCACAGCCCCCCGGTCGAAGGGAAGCAGGCGGTCCCGGCGAGCCATGCTACCGATGAGACGGGCATAGAGCAGCTCGTTATCCCGGGTACGCGGCAGTTCGTCCTCGAAGTCTGCAGCCACCTTGAACAGTTCGCCGAAGTCCGGGTCGTGGGCCTGGAGCAGGTAATAGAGCAGTCGGGAGCCGAAAAGGACCACCTTCACCTCGAGGGGTATGGGTTGCGGTTCCAGGGACACGGTGCTCACGAGACTGTAGATCTGCCCGAGCGATTCGATGCGGATTTCCCGCGTGGAAAGAGCGCGCTTGAGCCCTTCCCACGCGAAAGGCTGGGCGAGGAGCTTATGGGCGTCCAGCAGGAGATAGCCTCCGTTGGCGCGGTGCAGCGCGCCGGGTTTGATCAGCGTGAAGTCCGTGACCAGGGCGCCCATGTGGGCGATGTGCTCTACGCGTCCCGCCAGGTTCTGGTACGTGGGGTGGTCCTCGAAAACGAGGGGCGCGCCGCCCTGCTCGCCGTGGTCCACCAGGACGTTGACCTCGAAGCGGCGGAAGGGCGGTGTCTCGGTGACCTGCGCCCCGAGCGCGGCGAGGGGGCGCTCCTCCGGCTTGCGGAATTCATCCATGGTCTCCACCACATTGGACTGGACCTCATCGATATAGCGTTGCACCTCGGGCAGATCGCCGTAACGTTCTTTAAGCTCCTCCGTGAGGTGGCCCACCGCGAACATGACCGCCTCGCTGTTGAGCTGGCGCATGCGCTCGCGTCGTTCCTTGCGCCACTGCCGGCTCTGATGAACGATGGCAGCAAGCCGTTCGTGCAGCCGACCGATTACCTCCTCGATGCGCTTCTTTTCTTCCTCCGGAAGCCGCTCGTAGTCTTCCGGGGCGATCACCTCGCCGCCCCTGGTGGGTGCGAAGGAAAAGCCACCCGGTGTTCGCAGCAGCACGATTCCCTCCCGCGTCGCCTCTTCTCCCAGTTTCTCGAGGGCCGCCGCCTCGCGCTCGGCGTACTCCACCTCGATCTGCTGGGCGCGGGTGCGGTATTCCTCGCTTTCGAACGCGGCCGGAATCGCCA
>NZ_DAIRTR010000039.1:0-22477 GCF_036803785.1 Pelomicrobium sp.
AGTGCCAAGACGCTGTCCTTCAGACAAGTAAACAGGAGGCTTGTTCAGAGATTCCCTAGCAATCGGTTGCTGCGGACAGCGCTCTCCGCTCGGACGTGACCAGCTCTATCCCGTCGGCCGGGAAGTACGACGGCAAGCGGCACTACGTACCGCACGCAACCGCTTTCCACCTGCAACGCTAGGCCACCACACCATAAAGATGACCACCAACCATATATCACTGAATCCGTCTGGCATTGCTCGTATACTAGGAACAGTGGCGCTTTTTTTAGTTCTTGCCAGCATCGGAGCACAGTTCTCAAAATTCTCGTTTGGGCATGACCATCTTAAAGGACTCGTTCCCCTCTTCTACATCGACGCCGAGCGGAATATCCCGACCTATTTCTCTGTGTTGCTAATGCTCTTCGCGGCGTTGCTTCTTGCAGTCATCGCCGTGCTCAATGGGAAACAAGGGGCTCCTCATGCGTCGAAATGGGCGGTTCTTTCGTTCGGGTTCCTATTCATGGCATTCGATGAGGCGTTTCAGGTTCACGAGAGGCTGACTGTACCGGTTAGAGAGTTTTTGGGCGATGGCAAACTTGGGATCTTCTATTTCGCCTGGATCATTCCTGGCATCGCACTTGTACTCATTCTTGGGTTGTTTTTTCTTAGATTCTTGTTGCATCTTTCTACGACAACGAGACTCAGGTTCTTGATGGCTGCGAGTCTCTACATCGGTGGAGCCATCGGCGTCGAGCTGATCGAGGGTCGCTATGCTGAATTACATGGACAGCAGAATTGGATGTACAGCATGATTGCGGTTGCTGAGGAAAGTTTCGAAATGGCGGGTCTTATTGTTTTCATCTGGGCGCTTATGAAATATTGCGCAGACAACTACAAAGAAGTGCGATTCCGGTTTGAGGCCTAACAAGCCGCTGTGACCAACCGCTATTTCGCTACGCTCCTTGCTGCTTGTGAGCTTTATCGCAGGGTGGCATCCAAAAGCCGCAGGAGGAACGCGGTGAACGAATCACACCACTTGGTCATGGACATTCTCTTTGGGAGATGGCGTAGCCAGATTCTCTACGCCGGCGTCAAATTGGGAGTCTTCAACACTTTATCTGCCGGGCCCAAGAGGGCTGATGATGTAGCCTCCGAGTTCAACCTCAACCGGCCACTCACCTACCCGCTACTACGTGCCCTCGCCAGTCTGGGGCTGCTGAGCGAGGCTGCAGACTGCTCGTTCTCGCTCACGCCTTCCGGCGAATTCTTGCGGGCCGATCACCCGCAGACCCTGCGGGGCATCGTGCTCCTGGAGGATGGGCCGGAGCATTACGCCGTTTAGAAGCATCTGTGTACGATTGTTCGTGAGGGCGGAGCGGATGGTTTCGTACGGGAGTTCGGCCGCCCGATTTTCGTCCATGCTGTCGAGGATCTCAGCTACGGTGCCGTATTCGGCGAGGCGATGAGCAGTCTCTCGCGCAGCGAAACGGCCATGGTACTGGAGGCTCTGGCGGCGTACGACTTCTCCGGCCTCTCCCACGTGTGCGATATCGGGGGCGGACATGGCCATCTGCTCTGTAGCTTACTGGCCAAGCTGCCTCATTTGCGGGGCACGGTGTACGAACTGCCGAGCGTCATCGAGCAAAGAGACGTGCTTTGGGCGGAGAAGATGAACGTCGAGAACCGCTGTGAATTTGTAGCCGGCGACATGTTCGGAGAGGTCCCCACAGCCGACGCGTATCTCCTCAAGCACATTCTCCATGACTGGAACGACGCAGACTGTGTGCGGATCCTCTCGAACATCTCCGAGGCTGGGACCCGCAATGTGCGCGTCTTCGTCGCCGAGTACGTGGTGCCTGGGCCGCAGACTCCCCATTTCGCGAATCTCTTCGACATCCATATGATGTGTACGACGGGCGGCCGGGAGCGCACGGAGCAAGAGTACGCCGCGCTCTTTGCGCGCGCCGGGTGGGCCTACCGCACCACGTGGTATCCGCCTTCGAGGCGCATGGGCGTGGTGGAGGCGGCAAAAGCGTAATTTCCTGCGGAGGGGACCACCTGATGACCCCGTGAGTCAGGTGTGCAACCATCCTACCGTCTTGCTGCGCCGCCAAGTTGGTTGATCAAGCTGACGCTCGTCCTTGGGCTCGCCGCTTATCGAGCAGCCGTTGGACGGCCGGGCCCCATGCCTCATTTCCTGCCCTCCGTCGCCGTCTGGCCGGAGCAGACTTTCGCGCACTGTCTCGGCCGTGGGTGTCGTGGTCCGTGGATCGGTCTTCGCCCATCTCCAGCCGCTGCGCTTCGCTTGGTCTTTGGCCTTGTCGTAAGACCGAAGTTTTTCAAGTTCCTCGTCCGCCGCATTGCCTTCCTACGCCGGGCGGGGGTTTTTGGCACCAGCACTCTTGCCGGCCTTATCGTCTAACATCGCGCTCCAGCTCCAGAAAGGCGCCTCGCTCGCGCCCAGGCTTGCGCCGCTGCGCTTGGGCGCTCCGTATCAAACGTGTAGGGGAGCATGCCGCAACAGATCTGTTTGAGAGTGCATGGTCATGGAGAGGTAGGGGGAGAGCTCGTGATGCCCGCTTCGCCAATATGAAGAACGCATAAGAATGCGTTTGCCGTATTTGAGGAATAGTAGACGGGATGCGCCGTGCCATGCGCTCTCACTCTTCTATCGCTTTCCCACCCCTTATGAGTCGAGCTATAACCGAATCTGATGTACGACGATGAGTTGAGGAGGGCGGCGTGACCTGCTGGAATTCGATTGTCGAAGTCGATTTCAACAACCCACAAAGAGTCACGCCCCCATGGGAAAGGATACGGTAGGCGAGCTGCGCAGACCAGAGTAGGGACGGGATCTTTTGACAGCGATGCTTTGGGGGGGTGAACAACGGCTGGTTATGCAGGCCGTGTAAGCCGAGTTCGAGGAGTTTCTGGAGCGCTTTGCCGGCAAGCAGCACCGAAGACGGGCATGCTGCGGTGGTGCGCAACGGCTTTCAGCCCGAGCACTCGGTGCTCACGGGGCTCGGGTCGGTTGCGGTGCGCATTCCGAAGGCGCGCTCCAGGACCGAGGCGCGGGCGGCATTTCGCTCGCGGCTCGTGCCGCCGTACGTGCGTCGGGCAAAGTCGCTGTATGCGGCGCTGCCGTGGTTGTACCTGCACGGCATTTCCACCGGCGACATGCACGAGGCGCTCGTGGGCGCCCAGGCCGCGGGGTTGTCGGCACCGGTCGTAGCGCGCCTGAAGAGCCGCTGGAGCGCGGAGCATCAGGCTTCGCGCCGAAGCCGAGCGGCTGTGCGCCCTGGGGGTGATCGGGGTAAACGAGCGCGGGCAGAAGAAGTTCCTTGCGATCGAGGATGGCGTTCGCGAATCCGTCTAGGGCTGGCGCGAGGCGCTCCTGGGGCTCAGGCGCCAGGGCCTGGTAATCCCGCCGCGGCTGGCGGCTATAACTACGTCCTCGCTATCAGACCTCTACGAGATGAAGCAAGAAAGACAGGTGGCATCTGGGTCTTTTACAACAATCCCCACCCGTTCTGCTACACGTATATGATTCCGGGAGATTGGGTTGCGGCGCGGAAACCCAATGCCTATTGCTCGAGAGATGGCCGGGCCTTAGCGGACGTGCAGTTCTGGCCTCCCAGGGATCTTGAGGGCATGGGAGGCGAGACGCGGGTGGAGCGAGCGAAGAACTTCATTACTCAGGTACACGAAAGGCTTTGAAGCAGCGCATGGCGGGCGTCCGCATGACGGGTGTCGAGCTCATGCCGTTTGAATCAGCCAGACCAGGCACGTGGAAGTGGGCGGTCGGGCCGCTCGTCCAAGGGGAATAGGAGATTATCTTTCCAACGAAGATCGTCGTCGATCTGAGTCCAAATGCGGTCGTGCAAATCACCGTCTCAGGAACCGCGGACGATGACGATTTGGCCCGGCAAGTCATCGAGTCGCTCAGGACCACCTCGGATCCCGGATGCTACTGGCAGCTCCTAGAAGACCTGCTGAAGTCCCCTCTCGGGGATCGCTGAGACCACGAAAAGTTCGCGCGGAAAGGACAAACGCCGGCTGACCACAGGGGGAGCGATAGCACGCTCTTCTTCCAGAGCGCGAGGGGTTCCCGTTGCGGGGAGTTGTTCATGGCGGCATGGGCGGCACAGACAAAACGCTCTGCTGGGCCTCGGGGACAGAACTCCCTCGGCAGCAAAAGGAGGTCCGGCGAAGCGAGGCTCTCGCACCCACTCGGTTCGGCCAGACCACCACTGCCTTTCCTTGACCGGGCAGGGGGGATTGGGCGTTCGAGGCAATCGGTCAGTCCTGCCATCAAGCAGTGCATGCACGCATCGCGGGCAACCGTGGAGCAGTGCCGAAGCTGGGCGTCTTGTCATGCTGTTTGTCGGAGACGGCAACTCCCACGATCCGAAGGCGGCTTCCGTTGTTGTCCACGACCGGAAGGTCGGACAAGAATGTCGTAAAGGCGCTCGGAACTTTCGCCGCTGCTTGGCCGGATGGGTCCTGCATGGGGGATGGCGGCAGGTTGCGATGGTGTCGTTTTGTCGGCCGTGTCCGGCGAAACCGGGAGAGCTCCTTTGTGGGATCGAGGCGTTTGAGCAGTACGGGGTTGCGATAACGCGCCATCTTTGATCAGGCCACAGGGCATAAACCACTGTGGCTTCTCTTCAAGTTTGCGGTGGGGCCTTGGTGATCGCATGCCCCACCGCCTTGGAATTCGACAAAGACGAGCGTTCGAGGGCGAGCCTGGACCATCGTCGATTGCTCCCAAGACCACTTCAGCGACGCTCCCCCAAGGGGCGCTCGCCCAGGGGGATCCGCACTTTCTACAGAAGCACCACGTTTTTCCTGGGAGGATTCGAGGCGCCGGACAAAGCCCTCATCCGAAACCCGCTGGGATTGCCCTGGCGTGACGATGCCCCAGGTCGCACAAGCCGTTTCGTAGGACTTTTCATCGTAATAGAGCAGCGACCATTGCCAACGAATTCGAGGGCGCCGGTGACTTTAGGACTCCACGGTTCCGCAGGGGCAACTGCCCTTGATCGGCATAGGCAAAGCTTGAGTCTGTTCGAGTGAAGCCTAACCGGCCTGGCGCGGATCTACGCACCGTGCCGACTTCTTTCTCGAGGAATATCCGGGTCCAGCCTCATCGTCTTGCGGAATCGGATCGCTTGAAGCGTTCCATGGCCTTCACCAGCTCTGCTCGGATTCCCGGCTCCCAGGCGGAATGGCCGGCGTCGGGAACCACGACGTACTGGGCCTCGGGCCAGGCGCGGGCGAGCTCATCCGCAGTGACGATGGGGCAGACCGCATCGTAGCGGCCTTGCACGATTACTCCTGGGATCGAGCGGATGCGCTCCACGTTGCGCAGCAGGGCATTCTCGGGCAGGAAGATCCGGTGGACGAAGTAGTGGGCCTCTATCCGAGCGAGGCCTAGGGCTACCGTGTCGGCGGCGAAATAGTCCACCGTTTCTTGGCTGGGAAGGAGGGTGGAGCAGGAACCCTCATACACGCTCCAGGTCCGGGCGGCGGGCATGTGGACCGCGGGGTCGGGATCGGTAAGGCGCCGGTAGTAGGCAGCGAGCAGGTCGTTGCGTTCGGGTGGCGGGATGAACTCAGCGAAAGTGCGCCAGGCTTCAGGAAAGAAATTGCGCACACCATGGAGAAACCAGTCGATCTCGGAGGGGCGGCAGAGGAAGATGCCCCGCAGGATCAATCCCAGGCAGCGCTCGGGATGGGCTTCCGCATAGGCGATGGCGAGGGTGGAGCCCCAGGAACCCCCGAACACGAACCAGCGCTCGATACCCAGGAACTGTCTGAGCTTTTCCAGGTCCTGGATCAGAAGGGGCGTTGTGTTGTCCTTGAGCTCGCCCAAAGGCGTGGAGCGGCCGGCGCCCCGCTGGTCGTAGACGATGATCCGGTAATGGGCGGGGTCGAAAAAGCGGCGGTGATTAGGGACCGAGCCGGCTCCAGGGCCGCCGTGCAGGAACACCACCGGGACTCCGTCGGGTCTGCCCGACTGCTCCCAGTACATGGTGTGCACCTCGTCCAGAGGCAACATGCCGGAAGCGTAGGGGGCGAGGTCGGGGTAGAGCTCGGTGCGCAGTCGCTCGGCATTCACGCTGTCCACAGGGAGGCCTCCAAGGATGGGTTTTTTATCGCCAGCCAGGATAAGAAAACCGCCGGCGGATCCCGGCGGTCTCGGGGGAAAAAGCAGAAGACAGGGCAATCAGATGCCCAGGAGCTTTTTGGCTTTGGCCAGGGTATCCACGGATTCCTGATGTTTGCCCGCCTTGTGCAGCTTTTCCCCTTCCTCCCGGTATTTCTTGACCTCGGCCATCTGCGCCGCCGAAAGCTTGGGATTTTTAGCCAAGGCTTCGTCGATGGCTTTCATGTCCGCAGGACAATGGAAGGCAAAGGCGTTGGCGCTGGCGAGGGCAAGGCCCAGAGCAACGATCAAGGGCTTGAATTTCATGGAAGTCTCCTTCTTGTTTAAAAAACGAACGAGGACGGGGGAGGGCGCCCGCTTTTGTCAAGTTGAACCGACAGGCGCTTCGCCTCCTGCCGGTTCACGAGGGCACGCAACGAGAGCGCCGACCCCTCGCGCGGGTTCCTGCTCCGCATTATAGTAAACAGGGCTAAAGGAGGATTTAGTCCCTGGCTTTGCCCATTCCCTTGCTTCTTTCCATGGACGGGACGACGCCCATTGCCTCGTTGATCTTGACGCCTCAGGCGATCGCCGAACGGCTGGCGGCTGCTCGGGCCCGGACCGATTGGATTCCCGGGGATACGCCGGAGTCGGCGCGTCAGGGTAATGGCACCCTGATCCCTGCAGCGGTACTGATCCCTCTCGTGCACCAGGAAAGGGGACTTACGGTGCTCCTCACCCAGCGCACCGCCCATTTGAACGACCATGCCGGGCAGATCAGCTTTCCCGGTGGGCGGGTCGAACCGGGCGACGCAACGCCCGAGATGACGGCCCTACGGGAAGCCGAAGAGGAGGTGGGCCTGCCGAGGGAGCGGGTTCGGATCCTCGGACGCCTAGCCGATTACCATACGGTAACCGGTTTCGCCGTGACGCCGGTGGTAGGCTATGTCGTGCCGCCTTTTTCCCTTCATCCCGATCCCTTCGAGGTGGCGGAGGTGTTCGAGGTCCCCCTCGAGTTCTTGATGAACCCGGAGAACCATCAGCGCCATACGTCTTCCTACCGGGGCAGGCAGCGCAGCTATTACGCCATGCCTTACGAGGGACGCTTCATCTGGGGCGCCACTGCCGGCATGATCGTCAATCTCTACCGAGCCCTCATGGCCTAATCGGCCGGGCCCGTCACGGGAAGCGGCCGGGATGAATCCGTGGAGAAAGCCTACGATGGCGATGTCGGCCCTCTTTCCCGATCCCCGGGCGGAGCACTCGGGGGGTCCCGGCCGAGGCAAGCCCGCCTCTTTGGTGGGTGAAGCGGCTGACTGGCGGGCATGGTAGCTGCCCCTGGCCGGACCAGGCCGCGGATTGGGCGCGATGGCACATCACGCCCAGGGTGGAGGGCATCGTGCGGCTCCCCGTCATGCCGCGGAACCCCCGGATGCCGGCGTGGGTGTTTAATTGCCTCGCACGAGCTTGTGGACTCGCAGAGACAAAACGTTATTTCTGACAGGAGCTTGCCATGATCGCTCTGACGGTGAACGGTAGGCGGCGCAGCGTGCAAGTGGATCCCTCTACCCCCCTGCTCTGGGTGCTTCGCGATCACTTAGGCCTCACCGGTACCAAGTACGGCTGCGGCGTGGCGCTATGCGGTGCTTGCACCGTGCACGTGGAGGGGGAACCCACCCGCTCGTGCTCGACGCCGGTATCTGCGGTGGCCGGCAAGAGGATCACCACCATCGAAGGGCTGTCGCGCAACGGCGACCATCCGGTGCAGAAGGCCTGGATCGCGCTGGACGTCCCCCAATGCGGTTATTGCCAGTCCGGGCAAATCATGAGCGCAGTGGCGCTGCTTGCGAAACACCCGAAGCCCACCGACGCCCAGATCGACGAAGCGATGCGCGGCAATCTCTGCCGCTGCGGCACCTATCCGCGCATCCGCGCTGCGATCAAACGCGCCGCCGGCATCCAGGAGACCTGACATGAGCGAGCCCCAAAGCCTCGAGCGGCGTGTTTTCCTCAAAGGCTCCGCGGCCCTCGCTGGCAGCCTAATCATCGGCTTCCACCTTCCGACGAGGGGAGCGCGGGCTGCGCAAAGCGCGGATGCAGCCACTGGCGGGACTTTCGCGCCCAACGCGTTCCTGCGCATCGCCCCCGACAACACCGTCACCGTCATCGTTAAACACCTAGAGATGGGGCAGGGAGTGTACACGGGGCTTCCGACCCTGCTCGCCGAGGAGCTGGAAGTGGATTGGAAGCAGGTGCGAGTGGAGGCGGCACCGGCCGACGTGGCCCGCTACGCCAATCTGGCCTGGGGCGGCGCGGCCCAGGGTACCGGTGGCAGCACCAGCCTGGCCAATTCCTGGGAGCAGCTACGCCGTGCGGGCGCCATGGCGCGGCAGATGCTGATCACGGCAGCGGCTCAGACCTGGAACGTGGGGGCCGGGGGACTCAAGGCAGAGAAGGGCTTCGTGATCGATCCGCAGAGCGGACGGCGCCTGTCCTATGGCGAGCTGACGGCAAAGGCGGCGAGCCTGCCTCCGCCCACCGACGTGAAGCTCAAGACCCCTTCCCAGTGGAGACTGATCGGCCGATCCGTGCCCCGCAAGGACAGCCCCGAGAAGGTGAACGGCGCGGCTGTCTTTGCCGTGGACGTGAAGCTTCCCGGAATGCTCACCGCCGTCGTGGCGCGCCCACCTCGTTTTGGCGGGAGGGTAAAGCGCTTCGACGCGCAGAAAGCGAAGGCCATGCCCGGAGTGAAGGCGGTGGTGGAAATCCCCCAGGGGGTGGCCGTGGTGGCGACAGACTTCTGGTCGGCGCTCCAGGCACGTAACGCCCTCGTTATCGAATGGGACGAGACCCGCGCCTTTACCGGCGGGAGCGAAGAGCTCTTTCGCCGCTATGCCGAACTCGCCCAGCAGCCCGGTACGGTGGCGCGCAAGGAGGGAAATGCAGAGGCAGCGCTGGATTCCGCGGCCAGGCGGCTTGGGGCCACTTTCGAGTTCCCGTTTCTCGCCCACGCGCCTATGGAGCCATTGAGCTCAGTGGTGCGGCTGACCGATGAAGTGTGCGAAGTGTGGGCGGGTTCCCAGTTGCAAACCCTGGATCAGGCTGTGGCTGCGCGCATCGCGGGGCTACCGCCGGAGCGGGTCAGGATCCATACGCTGCTCGCCGGCGGCTCCTTCGGCCGCCATGCGAATCCGACCGCAGACTACATCGCCGAGGGTGTGGCGGTGGCGGCAGCGACCCGTGCGCTTGGGGCGCCCATCCGGCTCATGTGGACCCGGGAGGACGACATTCGAGGCGGCTACTACCGGCCTCTCTACGTGCACCGGATCACGGCTGGGCTCGATACCGCCGGACGTCCCGTGGCGTGGCTGCAGCGCATCGTGGGCCAGTCTATCCTCAAAGGTACTCCCTTTGAAGGGATGATGAAGGACGGCATCGATCCCACCTCGGTGGAGGGTGCCACCAACTTGCCCTATACCATTCCCCACCTCCAGGTGGAGCTCCACACCGTGGACATCGGCGTGCCAGTGCTGTGGTGGCGCAGCGTGGGCAGTACCCACACTGCTTTTTCCACGGAGGTGATGATGGACATGCTGGCCCACGCTGCCGGACAAGATCCGGTGGCTTTCCGCCTGGAGCTGCTGGCAAAGCATCCGCGCCATGCCGGTGTGCTCAAGCTCGCCGCGGAAAAAGCGGGCTGGGGTCGTGCCCTGCCGAGGAACCGGGGCCAGGGCGTGGCGGTGCACGAGTCGTTCCATTCCTTCGTGGCCCAGGTGGCCGAGGTCACGGTGAGGGACGAGGGAACGTTTTCGGTGGATCGGGTGGTATGCGCGGTGGACTGCGGGGTGGCCGTCAACCCGGATGTGGTACGAGCCCAGATGGAGTCGGGTATCGTGTTCGGGCTGTCAGCAGCGCTGTACGGCGCCATCACCCTCAAAGACGGGACTGTGGTCCAGTCCAACTTCAGCGACTACCCGGTGCTGAGGCTCGATGAGACACCGAAGATCGAAGTGCACATCGTGAAGAGCGAGGCGCCGCCCACCGGCGTAGGCGAGCCGGGTGTGCCACCTATTGCCCCGGCGGTGGCAAACGCCCTTTTTGCCGCCACCGGCAAGTGGCTGACCAAGCTGCCCCTGCGGCTCAAGGAGCGCTGAGATGGACTCGGTGGATTTAGAAGTGCTGCGCACGGCAGTGCACTGGCTAGCCGAAGGACGGCGTGTGGCCCTGGTCACGGTGGTGCGCACTTGGGGGTCGAGCCCGCGCCCCGTGGGGGCCCTCGCGGCTTTCGACGAGCGGGGAGGCGTTGTCGGCTCGGTCTCCGGAGGCTGTGTGGAGGACGATTTGCTTACCCGGTTCACGGGAGGCTTTCCCGTGCGTCCGGAACTCGTCCGCTATGGCCTCACGCACGGCGAGGCGGCCCGTTTCGGGCTTCCCTGTGGTGGGACCCTGGAGCTCGTGGTCGAGCCGCTCCATTCGGTGCAGGCCCTCGCCCCGGTGCTGGAGGCCCTGGAGGCCCGCTGCTCCATCGCGCGCCGGCTGGAGCTCGCGACGGGAAAAGCCGTGATCATGCCCGCCGCCGAAGACGGCCCCCTTACCTTCGATGGGCGGGAGCTCACTCGCGTCTTCGGGCCCTCCTGGCGGATGTTGCTGATCGGCGCGGGGCAGCTCTCCCGCTATCTCGCCGAGTTTGCTCTGGCGTTGGACTACCGGGTGTTGGTGTGCGACCCGCGGGAAGAGTACGCGCAACGATGGCGCGTGGCCGGGACGGAACTCTTGCCCGGGATGCCTGATGACGTGGTGGAGGCGCTTATTCCCGACGAGCGCACGGTGATCGTGGCCCTGACCCACGACCCGAAGCTGGATGACATGGCCCTCATGGCGGCGCTCAAGTCCAAGGCATTCTACGTGGGGGCGCTGGGGAGCCGAGCCAACAACGCCCGGCGCCGGAAACGGCTCAAAATGCTAGGCTTGGCGGGAGACGAGGTGGCCAGACTCCGGGGACCGGTGGGCCTCCCCCTGGGAGCCCGCACGCCCCCGGAGATCGCAGTGGCCATCTTGGCGGAGCTTACCGCATTGCGCCACGGCGTCCGGCTCGCGGGTTATGAGGCTTCCGAGGCGGTTTACCTCCAGGACGTGGCCGTCTGTGATTAACGGCGTGCTCCTGGCGGCGGGTCGCGCAACCCGCTACGGTACCGACAAGCTCCTCGTGCCGCTGGCGGACGGGGTCCCCATGGCAGTGGCGACCCTGAGGGGCCTCCTGCCCGTGGTGCATCGGGTCTTCGCCGTGGTGCGCCCCGGCTGCGGCCGGCTCGCTGGCCTCCTCATGAAAGAGGGGGCGCTGCTGACCGTTTTCCCCGGGGCGGATCGAGGCATGGGCGCAAGTCTCGCCTGGGGTGTGGGCGTGCTCCCAGAGCACACCGAGGGTATCCTTGTGGCCTTGGCGGACATGCCCTTCGTCCTTCCCGATTCCTATCGCCAAGTGGCGTGCGCGCTGCACGGCGGTGCCCTCGTTGCCGCGCCGTCTTATCATGGCGAACGGGGACATCCGGTGGGCTTTTCCATGCGGTTACGCACCGAGCTGGAAGCGTTGAGCGGTGACGAAGGCGCTCGTCGCCTGATTACCCGGCATCGGCAAGCCCTGGTACGGGTGGATGTGGACGATCCCGGCGTTCTTCGGGACATTGACCGGCCGGCGGATCTGCAGCGTTAGCTCCACTGGAGCGGACGGCTGAGGAGGACCCCAGGAAAGACAAATCTGATAAAACTGGTGGCTGGCCCCGGGGTCTGACATGCGGGCCGGGGAATCCGGCGCGAGATTTCGCTATACTGAACAGGTAGGCTTGGCGAATGGGCGGGCTCGATTCCCGGGGATTTTAGGAGGATCGATGAGTCAGGCATTTCTGAAGGAACAGGACGACAGCGTTCTGGCCAACCAGTTGCCGGACCGGCCGCAGAGCGAGCATCCCAACTACGTGACCCGGGAGGGGCTCGAGCGGCTGCACGCCATGGTTCGCGACCTCCAGGAGCGCCGCGCTGCGCTGGAGGGACAGGTGGACGATCCCCATAGGCAGCAAGAGCTCGCTCAGGTCGAACGGGACCTGCGCTACTATCAAGGGCGCATCGAA
Source organism: Pelomicrobium sp. (assembly GCF_036803785.1). Classification (NCBI taxonomy): domain Bacteria; kingdom Pseudomonadati; phylum Pseudomonadota; class Hydrogenophilia; genus Pelomicrobium; species Pelomicrobium sp. The sequence continues at coordinate 12,256 of NZ_DAIRTR010000039.1, forward strand.
AAAGCAGTGGTGGTCGACCTGTCCAAGCAGCCAGCAGACGAGGTCCACTTTGGGGCCATCGTCGAAGTAGAAGATGAAAACGGGGAGCGCCACACTTTTACCATCGTGGGAGAGGACGAAGCCGATGTCACCAAGAACCGGGTAAGCTGGGTCTCTCCCCTGGCCCGGGCCATGCTGGGCGCCAAGGTTGGGGACACGGTGACATGGCAACGGCCTGCGGGCAATCTCGAGTTGGAAATCGTGACCATCCGTTATCCGGAGTGAGCCCTTGCTGCCCCGGCCTAGGGGGGTGAGGGCGCTCGCCCCGAGGGTTTCCGGCGGCTGTCGGCCACGGGGATCGGCGCTGGCGAGCGCGAACCCGCGGTAAACGTTTGCCGCAGGTTCTTGCCCCGGCAGGCTCAGCCCAAGTCGGCAGAAGAGAGCGGTGTCAACCACGACGAGGGGAGGCGTCATGGCGGCCAGCTTCACGTCTGAGACCGTTTTTGCCAAGACCGAAAAGGGCCGCGTCGAAGTGGCGACGCGCCAGGCGGGTCTCGATGCCAAGACCCGCATGCTGCTCATCATGTTGGACGGCCAGATTTCCCTTGGACAACTGGCACGGAGGCTCGCCCATCTGGGCGATCTGGGCCCCTACGTGGAAAAGCTCCTCGCCCTGGAGCTTGTGGCGCCGGTCGACGGGGCAGGCCAGCCGGCGGCGAAGCCGACTGGAGTCCAGGGGCGGGGGGAGGCGGCACCGGAAGCGCCTCTGGAGGTGGCGCGCCGGGAGGCTTTGCGTCGGCTCCATGAACTCCTGGGACCCGATGCCGATCTGTTCGCTCCAAGCCTGGAGGCGGCGGCTTCCGCGACCGGGTTGCTGGCCGACGTGCAGCGGGTCGCCGAGGTGGTGCGAAACGTGGCGGGCAAAGGTAAAGCCGAGGATTACGTAAACCAAGTCCGACGCCATCTCGAATGAGGGTTCCGGCGCCCGCCCCTTTCAGGGCCGCAACTGGCTGAAGACGTAGTCCTTGTCCTTTTGCGCCGTGTGGCAGGCGTAGCACGCCGCTTCCGCCTTATTTCCCACCGCGCGCTCCGTTTTGGAATCCCCCTTGAAGCCTTCAAAGCCCCACCCGCCCGTCTTGGCGAACTTTTTCGAATCCTTATGCATTACGCCCACGACTTTGCGCGGCCCCTCGGTGATCGCGTTGTCGGCGTTCTTGGCTTCCAGAAGATCGAAGACGATCACCGCGCCATCGGGGAATCGTCCCTTCCGGTAACCTTCCAGCGCTTTTTTGTTGGCGTAGAGATGATGGATTCCGCCGAAGGCCTCGTAGAGCGGATGACCGGGGTTAATCACCATGCTTTTGACATGATGCCAGTCCCGGTAGCCCTCGGGGTAGGGCACTTGGGCCTCGCTTTGGGCAAGGGCGCTTGGGGCGAGAAGACACAGCGTAAGGAATACCACAGCACGCATGATTGCCTCCGTTTGGACTCCCGTGATGAAATCGTGAGGGCTCCCAATGTAGCAGTCGAACGGCCGCCAGAAAAAGCGGGCACAAAACGGTAAGCTCCTCACTTTTCGGTGTATTTTTCTGACAATGAAGGGGAAAAAGAACACCGTGACTTCCCGGCCGCGCGTGGCCGCGATGGTGGAAGAGGTGATCGGCTGCAAATGGTCCCTCACGGTCCTCTCCCTCGTGCGCCAGGGAGTGCGCCGTCCCGGGGCCCTGGAGCACGCCGTGCCGGGCCTGTCGGCCAAGGTGCTCAACGAGCGGCTGAAGAAACTGACCCGCTACGGGGTGCTGCAGAGAATCAGCTACCCAGAAATCCCGCCGCGGGTGGAGTATTCGCTGACCCCCTTCGGCGAGCGCTTTGCTGGCATCCTGGATCAGATCCGCCGACTGGAAGACGAACTGAACGGGGAGTAACCACCGCCCGTTCAGGGCCCTTTATTGCCGTCAGTGGAACTTGACGCCGCCGCGGAAGCAGGGGGCTCCAGCGGCCCAGCTTCGGCGGAGCGGGGGCCGGCATCGAAGGCGAGCACGTCCTTGCGATACATCTCGAAGACAATCACGAACACCGCCAGCACCAGGGGGCCCACCACCAGGCCGAAAAAGCCGAAGGCGGCGAGCCCGCCCAGCGCGCCCAAGGTCATGAGGGAGAAGGGCAATCCGGTGCGGCCGCTGATCAAGAGCGGGCGCAGGAAGTTATCCGCCGAGCCCACCACCAAGGCGCACCAGCCAGCCAGGATCAGGCTATCCACGACCTGCCCGGTGGCGAGCAGATAGATGACCGCCGGCACCCACACCAGCATGGTGCCCACCACGGGAACCAGGGCGGCGATGGCGGTCAAGGTGCCCAGCAGCACCGGCGATCCGAGCCCCACCAGCCAGTAGGCAAGGCCCGCCAGTAACCCCTGGATGGAGGCGGTCACTAGGATGCCGATCACTACGGCCGAGACCACGTTTTCTACAGTGTCGTGGATCACCCGCTTGCGTTCCTCGCCGATCGGCAGCGCAGACCAGAAGCCCTGGGTGAGCTTGGCTCCGTCCCGATAGAGGAAGAAGAGGGCGATCAACACCAGAAGCAACTGGAGCACGAAGAGCGCCACCTGCTTGGCGGCGCCGGTCAGGGAGTCGAACAGCAACCGCAGCAGGTGCTGGCCGCTCTGTATTGCCGCCTCCTTGAGGTTGATGTCGTACAGCGCTACCAACTCGTTTGCCCTGGCCACCACGGGGGCCACCCAGGGATGATGGAGCACTTCGTCGATGGCGAGTTTGCGCTCTTCTGCGCTCCAGCGGCCGATGGATTCCTGGGCGTGTCCGATCTCCTGGACCAGGGTAAGGCCGATAAAGACCCCAGGTACCACCAAGATCAGGAACACCATAAGGGTTGTGAGGGCGGAGACCCAGGTCTCGCCCAGGGGCAGGCGCTTCCTCAACCGGTCGTATACGGGATAGGTGGCGATGGCGATCACCGCCGCCCAGCCGAGAGCCGGCAGGAACGGACGCAGGACCAGGTAAAGGGCATACAGAAAGCCGAGCAGGGCTGTGTAGGCCAAGAGGGCGAAGAAGACTCTGCGATCCATGGCGGCCGCTCATAGTACACGTAAACGCCGCCCCCGTGGCCGGAGCCGATGACCGGCCGTCGGCCGGCATCGCCCTATCTTGGCCTGTGCCTGGATGGGTAGGGACGGTGGTTCAGTCAGTGTCCACCAGGTCTTTGTAGGCGTGCCAGGTGGCGTGACCCACCAAGGGCATGGTGACGATGAGCCCGATGAACAGGGTGAGGAGTCCGATGCCCACCAGCGCGACGATGAGGGCGGCCCACAGGGCCATCGCCGGGACGTTGCGCGCGCACACGCGCACGCTGGTCACCACGGCGGTGGCGGTGTCCACCTTCCGGTCCAGCATGAGAGGGATCGACACTGCGCTGATGGCGAATACCGCCACGGCGAGCACAGCGCCGAACAGCAGATAAGCTGCCACGAACCCCAGGTACTCTGGCGAGAACAGGCGGCTCGCCAAGATTTCAAGCGAAGGCAGGTCACCGCCGTGGAAGAAGAGCGCAAACAGGATGGCCGACAGACGCTCCCAGGAGATGAGGATGAAGGCGAGCAGAAACCCGAACAGGCCGATCGACTGGGGGTTTTCCCGCCAGGCGAGAATCGAGTCGGCGAGGCTTGCTCCTTCTCCCCGCTCCAGGCGCCGGCTGATCTGGTAGAGCCCGATGGCCAGGAACGGGCCCACCAGGAAGAAGCCCGAGACCATGGCAGTGAAAAGATAGGGCCGGTACCAGGCGAACATGAAAATGGCATAGCCGCCCAGGGCGAAGAGGATCCCATAGGCCAGGCTCGAGAGAGAGGCGGCTTGCAAGTCCTGCCACCCGGCGGCGAGCCAGCGCAACGGGCGCCCTCGCTCGACACTGCGGACGCGGACGGCCTCAAAGCCACAGGTGTGACCACTGATGTGCTCCATCTCCTTCTCCTTTTTGTATCGACGCGTACGGGCTCTCGGTGCAATCCATTTCTTTGCTCGCCAACCACCCTGCCAGCCCTTCACGGCCGTTTATGAGCCCCCCGGCGAGCGCCCACTTCTCTATTTAGCCCACGGATGGCGCTTTGTTAAGGCTCGGCAGGGGAAACGAACGCTCGCCGCGGTCGAAGTTCTAAGCTTAAGGATAAAGCAAAGAAGGCAAGCGATGAAACGCTCCGATTCCGAGAAGTGGCCTCTGATCGATCTGATCGGCTATGCCTCGGGGCTCGGCGCGCGGGACGCAGGCTGCGCCGAAGGCCCGGCAGCGCTGCGGGCGTTGATGGGCGAATGCCATGCCCAAGCCCGCTGGCGGACCCTCTTGTCTGCCGGGCTCGGATCCCAGGACACGGCGCGGGAAGTTGCCCGTCTGGGGGCGCGCCTTGCGGAGGAAGTGAGCGCCTGCCTGGCGGAGGGCGTCTTTCCCGTCGTGGTGGGGGGAGACCACAGCTGCGCCGTGGGGACTTGGAGCGGCGCATGGCGGGCGCTCGCCGGCCGGGGACCTCTGGGCCTTGTCTGGATCGATGCTCATTTGGATGCCCACACGCCCGAGACCTCGCCGAGCGGGGCTCTCCACGGCATGCCCCTCGCCTGCCTGTTGGGTTACGGCGACCCTGCTCTCACCGGCTGCGGCGGCCCCGGTCCCAAGCTGGACCCCGCCCACGTGTGCCTGGTGGGCGCGCGCAGCTTCGAGCCCGAAGAGGCGGCGCTTCTCCTGCACTTGGGCGTGCGCGTCTTCAGCATGGCAGAAGTCAGGCGCCGGGGTCTGGAGGAGGTGCTGGAGGAAGCGCTGTCCATCTGCGGTCGCGGTAGTGCGGGATTTGGCCTGTCGGTGGACTTGGATGCCTTCGAACCCGAGGAAGCCCCCGGCGTGGGCACGCCTGCGCCGGGGGGCCTGAAGGCGAAAGAGGCGGTGGAGGCGCTTTCCCGGATCGCGGAGGACCCCCGCCTGATCGCCTTGGAGGTAGCCGAGCTCAATCCGACTCTGGATCTTGATGGCCGCACGGTGCGACTGGCGCAACGGCTCATCGCCGCTGTCGTGGAGGGACGGCAGCGGGCGTCGCGTCCGTGGATCGAGGTGGAAAAGCGCTGGGGCGCGCGCAACTACGATCCGCTGCCTGTGGTGATCACGCGAGGCGAGGGCGTCTATGTGTGGGACGATCAGGGCCGCCGCTACTTGGACATGCTGGGCGCCTACTCGGCAGTGAGCCATGGCCACGCCCATCCCCGGCTTGTGAGGGCCCTGGAGCGTCAGGCGCGGCGGCTCGCAGTCACCTCCCGGGCGGTCCACAACGACCAGCTACCGAGGCTGCTGGAGCGCTTGTGCCAGGTATTCGGGTTCGACCGGGCGCTGCCGGTGAACACCGGCCTGGAGGCGGTGGAGACTGCCCTCAAGGCGGCGCGGCGCTGGGCTTACCGGGTGAAGGGGGTGCCGCCCGAGGAGGCGGAGATCATCGCGGCCCGCGGCAATTTCCACGGCCGCTCCATCGCCATCGTTGCCCTGTCCTCGGAACCGGAGTACCGGGACGGCTTCGGCCCCTTCCCACCCGGAGCCGTGCTGGTGCCCTACGGAGACGCGGATGCCCTGGAAGAGGCGATCACGCCTCGCACCGCGGCCTTCCTGGTGGAGCCGGTGCAAGGGGAGGGGGGGATCGTGATGCCGCCCGCAGGCTATCTTGCCCGATGCGCGGAAATCTGCCGCCGTCACCGGGTACTGCTGATCTGTGACGAGGTGCAAACGGGGCTCGGGCGCACGGGGCGGCTGCTCGCTTGCCAGCACGAAGCGGTACAGCCTGACGGGATCGTGCTGGGCAAGGCCCTGGGCGGCGGGCTCGTGCCGGTATCCGCCTTCCTTGCCCGGGAGGAGGTCATGGGGGTCTTTACCCCGGGCAGCCACGGCAGCACCTTCGGCGGCAATCCCCTGGCGGCAGCGGTGGCGCTAGAGGCACTGGACGTGGTGCTCGAGGAACGCTTTGCCGAGCGGGCGCAAGTGCTGGGCGAGCGGCTCCTGGCAGGGCTGCAGGCGATCGACAGCCCCCTCATCCGGGAAGTGCGGGGGCGAGGGCTGCTGGTGGGCATCGAGGTCGATCCCGCGCGGGTGGACGCCCGCACCCTGTGCTTGGATCTCTTGGCGCGGGGCATTCTGACGCTGGATACCCACAAGACCGTACTGCGCTTCGCCCCGCCCCTGGTGATCGACGCGGAGAAAATCGACTGGGCAGTGGCCCAGGTGCGGGAAGCATTCGAGAGTCGGCAGAGCGCGCGCCGGGTGGCCTAGCCGCACGACCGGCTGGAAGGGGGTCAAACACGCCGGGAGGTATCGGTCATGGAAACGGTGCTGCGTCGTCTTGGTATCGAGCCCGCCAATCCGGCGGGCTATTGCGCCCCAGCTACTTGGCTTGCGGGGGCAGAGCCGTTCCCATCCCATAATCCCGCCACCGGGGAGCCCATCGCGACTGTGGGCGCCTGCACGCCCGCAGACTACGAGACGGTGATCGCCGGAAGCTGTAGGGTCCAACGGGAGTGGTGCCGGGTGCCAGCGCCCAAGCGCGGGGAAGTGATCCGGGCCATCGGCGACGTACTGCGGGCCGAAAAGGATGCCCTCGGCACCCTGGTGTCTCTGGAGACGGGCAAGATCAAGCAGGAGGGGGACGGCGAGGTGCAGGAGATGATTGACATCGCCGACTTCGCCGTGGGCCAGTCCCGCATGCTCTACGGCCGCACCATGCCTTCGGAGCGCGCCCAGCACCGCATGTTCGAGCAGTGGCACCCCCTGGGCCTGGTGGGAGTGATCACCGCCTTCAACTTTCCTGTGGCCGTGTGGGCGTGGAACGCCTTCCTAAGCGCCGTGTGCGGCAACGTGACCGTGTGGAAGCCTTCACCCAAGGCACCCTTGAGCGCTCTGGCCGTGCAGCGCCTGGTCAACCAAGTGCTTGCGCGTTTCGGCTATGACGGCGTCTTTACCCTTCTGATCGATTCGGGCACCGCGGTAGCCGAACGGCTGGCGGCCGACCCGCGGATCAACTTGCTCTCTTTCACCGGTTCGAGCGCCGTGGGCCGGCGCGTGGCCCAGGCAGTGGCGGCGCGGATGGGCAAGTGCCTGCTCGAGTGCTCCGGCAACAACGCCGTGATCGTGGATGAGACCGCTGACCTCAAGCTGGCCATTCCGGCCATCGTCTTCGGCGCGGTGGGCACCGCGGGACAGCGCTGCACCACCACCCGCCGGCTAATCGTCCATGCCTCCCGGCTCGAGGAGGTAATAGCCCGCCTGATCGACGCCTATCGGCAGGTGCGGATCGGCGATCCCCTGGATCCCACCACCCTCATGGGGCCCCTGATCGACGGGGCGGCCGTGGAGCGGTTCCGCGCCACCCTGGCCGAAATCCGGGCCGTGGGGGGAGAGGTGCTCTACGGCGGCGAGGTATTGCCAGGCCCTGGCTTTTATGTCCAGCCCACTCTCGTTCGGGCGGAAAATCACTGGCCCGTGGTCCAGCGGGAGACCTTTGCCCCCATTCTCTATGTGATTATCTTTCGCAGCTTGGAGGAGGCGATCCAGCTCAACAACGGCGTTCCCCAGGGGCTTTCCTCGGCGCTTTTCACCGCCGACTTGCGACGGGCGGAACAGTTCCTCTCGGCCGAAGGTAGTGACTGCGGCATCGCCAACGTCAACCTGGGCACCTCAGGGGCCGAAATCGGTGGGGCATTCGGGGGCGAGAAGGAGACCGGTGGCGGGCGCGAAGCGGGCTCCGACGCCTGGAAGGCCTACATGCGGCGCCAAACCAACACCATCAACTGGGGATCGGCCCTGCCCCTCGCCCAGGGGATTCGCTTCGAATTGGGAGAAGGCGGGACGGGAGGGGAGCTTCCGTGACGCCGCGGCAGTATCCGCGGAGGCTTCAGTGCAGATGCTTACGTCCTGGCGGCACCGAGGGCAGAGGTGACTCCAGGGTGGGCGCAGCCTCCTTACCCTGTCGCCACTGGCGACGAAAAAGCTCGTTCACCAAGGCCACCACTTCGTTCACCGCCGCCTCGTCGAAATGGCGCGCGAGCAGCCCCGCCACGTCTTCCACCATGCGCCGGCGCTGGGCCTCGTGGACCGCTTCGGGGGTAGGACCAACGAAGATGAGCCGGGTCTCGTCGTTGCCGTTCTCGTGGTAGTAGGTGAGCTCCAGCTCGCCGGCCTGCTCGGTGAGGGGCCCCAGCAGCTCAACCGTCTCCTCCAGTTTCTGTTCGAAGGTGCGCCCCACGGCGCCGGTCCAGCAGATTTCCAGAACCCCGTCCCGGGCGTGGTAGACGATGCCCGGCTGGTCCGGCTCCAAGCTCTTCGCTTCCTCCATGCGCTCCACGTCGAGATACTCAAGCCACGGGCGCAGGGCCGCCTCCACCTGACGGCGAGTGACGCCCTCGCAGAGATAGAGGCTGCCGTGGACGTGAACCTCGGTACGCATGCCCGAACTCCTTGGGAGTCAAGGAAAATGATGGTCCAATGATACCACGGGGCCCGGCCGGGGTCAGTCTGGAGAGCACCGGATGGTGTGGGGCCACCGCGCCGTGCCCCCGTGACTGCCCCCTCGAGACGTTCTAACATATCGGCGGACCGTTCCTTCCGCCTTCCCGTGACCCTGGCCTCATTGTTGGCAGCCCTGCTGCTCGATTACTGGCGCCCCCTCCATCGGGATCATCCCCTTGGCTCCCTCTTTACCCGCTATGTGGGTTTCCTCGAGCAGCAATTCAACGGCGGCGAGCGCCATCAGGCCGTGGTGGCGTGGGTCCTCGCGGTTCTGCCGGTGCTCCTCGTGGTTGGTATCGTTTACGCCCTGCTCGCCCAATTGAGCGGGCTGCTCGCCTGGGCGTGGAACGTGCTGGTGCTCTACCTCACGGTGAGCCTGCAGCAGGCAAGCCGCGCCCTGACCGAGGTCGAGCAGGCGCTGAGGCACTCTGACGAGGCTGAAGCGCGGGAGCGGCTGGAGCGCTGGCGGGGGGAGACGACCTCCGATCTCAGCCCCGGGGAGGTGGCGCGTCTTGCCATCGAGCAAGGGTTGCTGGACGCTCATCGCGGCGCCCTGGGGGCGATCTTCTGGTTCGTGGTGCTGCCCGGACCCATGGGCGCAGTGCTCTACCGACTCGCCGCCCTGATTGAACAGCGCTGGAGCCGCGTCCATGGGCCCGAAGAACGGGCCGCCTTCGCCGGGTTCGCTGCGCAAGCGTTTCACCTTCTGGACTGGCTCCCGGCGCGCCTCACCGCGGGCAGCTTCGCCATCGTCGGCGATTTCGAAGACGCCGTCTATTGCTGGCAGCGCCAAGCGTCCACATGGCTCAACCGCAACGAGGGTATCGTGCTGGCGAGCGGCGCGGGAGCATTGGGAGTGCGGCTGGGGGAGCCCTATCGCCGTTACGGCGAACTCCTCTATCGCCCCGAGCTGGGAGTCGGGGACGAGGCCGATCCCGACATGGTGGCCAGTGCCCGGCTGATGGTCTGGCGGGTGGTCATCCTGTGGGGCTGTGTCCTGGCGCTGATCGCGCTCGCTCGCTGGTTCGGTTGAAGGCGAAAGGGACGCTCCCCGCGTTTAGGCGTAGAGTCTTCTGTCCAGCCGCTCGCGTACCAGGCTCTCATAGATCGCCAGCCGCCGCGGGTTGATGTCACCCCGCGCTGCTGCGGCGCGCACCGCGCAGTTGGGCTCTTCCAGGTGGCGGCAGTCGTTGAACCGGCAGCTGCCCAGATAGGGGCGAAATTCGGGAAAGGCGGCGGCCAGGGTCGGTGGCTCCAGGTGGGAGAGCCCGAATGCCTGCATGCCTGGAGCGTCGATGAGGTCGCTGCCCGGCCCCAGGTGATAGAGCCGGGCGTGGGTGGTGGTGTGGCGGCCGGCGTCCAGGGCCTGGGAGATCTCTCTCGTGACGGCCCGGGCGCCAGGAACCAGGGCGTTCACGAGGGTCGACTTTCCCGTTCCCGAGGGACCCACCAGAACCGTCACCCGGCCCTCCAGATAAGGACTTAAGGGAGAGGCGTCCTGCTGGGCCGAGAGGGGGACCACGGGATAGCCCAGCGTCTCATACAGGGCAAGCCGGGAGCGCAGGCGCGCCGCATCCTCTCCCAGGTCGATCTTGTTGAGTGCGATCACCGATGGGATGGCCGCGGCCTCCGCGGCCACCAGGCAGCGGTTGAGTAGCCCTTCGTTAAAGGGCGGCCGGGGGGCGACCACCACCAGCACCTGGGT
>NZ_DAIRTR010000040.1:0-22315 GCF_036803785.1 Pelomicrobium sp.
GCCGCATGTCGTTGCGCAGCTTCACGCCCCGCCCGGGCGGCAAGCGCAAGGCCCTGGGTTTGTGCGGCTGCTCGAAATTGTGGACATAGCACCAATCGGAGGGCCGTCCCTCGCCCTTTGCCTGGCGCGTCAGAAATTCCTGCACCAGCGTGCGCTTGCCCGCCCCCGGCGGCCCGAGCACGTAGAGGTTATAGCCATCCCTGCGAATGCCGATGCCGAAGCGTACCGCCTCCGCCGCCCGCGCCTGCCCGATGAATTCAGTTAGCTCTTCGAGCTCGTTGGTCGTCTCGAATTGGAAACACGACGGGTCGCAATAGCCGCATAGCAGTTCGGGGCTCAGGGCCTGGATAACGGCGGGCGGTGTCGGTCTGTCCATAGGAACGGGCGCACACGAGAGTACAGCGCTCGTCCTCATTGTAAGAGCCCCGCCACCCCGAGAATTGATCAAAATCAATCGACCTGCATGCCGGACGCCTCGGGGAGCGGCCAGCAGCGGCCGTCCTGCCGAAGTTAGCACCTATTCTTTCGGCGGTGCCTCGGCCGGTTCGATACCCTCCACCCGAGGGATGTCGCGCTGCGGGTGCTGCTTGACGATGCGCTTGAGCTGCTCCTGTTTCGCGATCGAGCGCGTGATCGACTGCTGCAACTCGGTCTCAAGGGGTTGCGGGAAAGAGGGGTTTCTCGCCTTGGGCATCGCGGATCTCCTAGACCTTGTGGGTGTAACGCGGGTAACGGTGAAACGACCATTGTTCCCGTGGGCCGGCCCGGCCCGCGAGACGCTTTCGAATTCTCAGAGGCCCAAAAAAAAATTTTCCCTCCCATTCCCGTTTCAAGTCTAGGCGCAGGGGACGTTTGGGCCTTTGATCTGGGTCAAAGCGCCTGCAGGTAGGCAGCGGAATACTCAAAGGTCCCGATCAGCGGCAACGGAGCCTCCGCTGCATCGGCTGTTCACCCTCGGAGGAAAACATGGATGTCGGCGAGATCTGTACCCGGGAAGTGGTGATCGCGACGCGTAACACCACCGTGGTCGAGGCAGCACGCCTGATGCGCGAATACCATGTCGGCGACCTGGTGGTGGTGGACGAATCCGAGGGACGACGCGTTCCCGTCGGTATCGTCACCGATCGGGACATCGTCGTCGGCGTATTGGCTCTGGGATTAGATCCGGCGGTCCTGACCGTCGGCGATATCATGGGCAGCGACTTGGTCACCGCGGCCGAGGATGACGACGTGTACGAAACCTTGCAGATCATGCGCACCCGCGGCGTGCGCCGCGTGCCGGTGGTGAATACCGCGGGCGCCTTGGTGGGCATCGTAGCGCTGGACGACATCCTGGAAATCTTCGCCGAAGAGCTGGACGCAGCGGTCAAGGTGGTCGCGCGCGAGCAGGCCAACGAATCCCAGCGCCGCCGCTGAGGTGGCAAAGTGGAATTCTCGACCTCCGCCTCACGGCATGTCTGGGAGACCAAGTACCGCTATCGGGACGGGGCGGGCGGCGGGGAGCGCACGATCGAGGACACTTGGCGCCGGGTGGCACGGGCGCTGGGCGCCGTGGAGCCGCGCAACCGTGAGGCGTGGACGCAGCGCTTTCTCGGCATCTTGAAAGATTTTAAGTTCCTGCCAGGCGGCCGCATCCTGGCCGGGGCCGGCACCGGGCGCAGCGTGACCCTGTTCAACTGCTTCGTCATGGGGACGATCGAGGACTCGTTGGAGGGTATCTTCCGCGCCCTCTACGAAGGCGCGCTCACCATGCAGCAAGGTGGCGGCGTAGGCTACGATTTTTCCACCCTGCGCCCGCGGGGCATGCGGGCTAAAAGCGTTGGCGCCATCGCCTCCGGGCCGGTCTCCTTCATGCACATCTGGGACGCGATGTGCGCAACCCTTCTCTCCACCGGGGCACGGCGCGGGGCGATGATGGCAACCCTGCGTTGCGATCATCCCGATATCGAAGAATTCATCTCGGCTAAACGCGAGCCAGGCGTGTTGCGGCATTTCAACCTATCGGTCCTGGTGACCGATGCCTTCGTCTCAGCGATCCGCCTCGACCAGGACTGGCCGCTCGTCTTTCCCGTCACGGCGACGGACGAGCCCCCAGGAGAAACCATCTTGCGTGACTGGCCCGGGCACGACGCGCCGCTCCGCTGCCGCATTCACAAAACGCTCAAAGCTCGCGTTCTCTGGTCCATGATCCTGCGGGCAACCTATGACTACGCGGAACCAGGCGTGCTCTTTATCGACCGCATCAATCGCTACAACAATCTCTGGTACCGTGAGCGCATCAGCGCGACGAACCCGTGTGGCGAAGTCCCGCTGCCGCCGTATGGTGCCTGCGATCTGGGATCGGTAAACCTCACCGCCTTCGTGCGCGATCCTTTCACCAATACGGCGCGTCTCGATCTCGAGGCGATACGCGAGACTGTCACGATCGCAGTGCGTCTCATGGACAACGTCATAGACGCCTCCCAGTTCCCGCTGGCGCCACAGGCGGAGCAGGCGCGCGGCACGCGCCGCATCGGCCTGGGAATCACCGGGCTGGCCGATACGCTGACCATGCTGAACCTGCGCTATACCGAACCCGGGGCGCGTGCTCTCGCTGCCGAGATCATGCGCCTCGTGTGCTATAGCGCCTACCGCAGCTCCATCGAGCTTGCCAAGGAGAAGGGAGCTTTTCCGTTCTTTGAACGGGACAAGTACCTGCAAGGCGAGTTCATCCGGACGCTGCCCGCGGACATCCGCGACGAAATCGCTCGGCACGGCATTCGCAACAGCCATCTGATCGCCATCGCTCCCACCGGGACCATCAGCCTGCTCGCCAACAATGTATCGAGCGGCCTGGAGCCAGCATTTGCTGCGGAATTCCGCCGTGGCATGCTGAACGAGGACGGCAGCTCCATCGCCTTTGACTTGATCGATTATGCCGTGGATCTGTGGCGGCGGCTAACGGGCGACCCCAAGGGTGTACCTCCGGCCTTTGCCCGCGCTTCGGACGTGCCCCCGGAGGCGCATGTGGCGATGCAGGTGGCCCTGCAGCCGTTCGTCGACAACTCCATTTCCAAGACGATCACTATCCCGCAGGATTTCCCGTTCGAGACATTTCGAAGCATCTACGATCTCGCCTACGACCGCGGGCTCAAGGGTTGCACCACCTATCGACCCAACCCCGTACGGGGTGCAGTGATCACGGCGACCGAGGAGAACGCGACGGCTCCCCACTGCTGCGTGATCGAGCGGGAAGCGGACTAGAATCTTCGCGGGTTTCCGTCAATCCGTCGCGCGAATGCATAAAGGCATTGGGCCACAGGTCGAAATCGCCGCCTCCCCGGCACGCCTGGGCGAGCATGACCCTGGCCCGTGCCTGCTTACCGATCGCTCCGGAGCCGCGCCCCGTCTACTGGATCTTGATGGTACGCTTCTTTGCCGTCTCCGTCTTAGGCAAGGTGATCTCCAGCACGCCGTCGCTCAGCGACGCCTTGGCTTTTGATTCATCCACTTCTGCCGGCAGGGAAACGGTTCGGGAGAATGCGCCGCGGGAGATCTCGCAGCGATAGTAGTCCCCTTTTTCTTCCTTCTCCTCGCGCTTGCTCTCGCCCTTGATGGTGAGCACGTTTCCGGTCAGTGAGATCTCGATGTCTTCCTTGTTCACGCCTGGCACTTCGGCCCTTACCACCACCTCTGCGTCCCGGTCGATGATGTCGAGCTTCGGCACCCGCGCGCCGATCCTCGCCACGTCGGGAATGGTCGGCCAGTCCCACCTGAACAGCCGTGGGAAGCGGTAGGAAAGGAGCTCGTCGAACATGCGCTCGAAGTCTTCGAACGGGCTCAACGGCCTTGCCGTGACTCTCTCGACTTCCTTTCCTTTGGTAACAGCCACTTCCTTTTTTGTTTCCTCAGCCATGATGGATCCTCCTGATCGAGACGATGTACGCAACGCCTTTCCGGTCGCTCCCTCTGCCGAAGAAACAGGCGGCTCTGGGCAGACGGCCGGTCGCTCTTTGCAGCAGCTCGACCGCCCTCCACGACGACCATCCGCTTTGTCGAGCTGCACAGGATAACTATGTCGCGTGGGAAGGCGCTTGACTTTGATCTAACGCAAACCCGTGCCAAGTTTCACCCGCTTCGGGGTCGAGCCCGATCGTGCTGGTCGTAGAGTGCTTTGATCTGGGTGGCGAAGCGCTTTTCCATTTCCGGGCGCTTGAGCTTGAGGGTGGGCGTCAACAGTCCGTTTTCGATGGTCCAAGGCTCGAGGGTCAGCCAGATCCCATGGGGGCGGGCGTAACTGGGGAAGCCGCGCAGGGCCTGTCGCACCCGCTTGAGCGCTTCGGCGGCGGCGTCGCGGGACGCAAGGGAGGCGGGGTCATCTGGGTCTAGGGAGAGAGCTGCTGCGAGTTCCCGCCAGGTCGCCTGGTTCACCACCGCCAGCACGCCGATGAAAGGCTGACCCTCCCCTACTACCATGGCCATATCAAACAGGGGATCGCGGCAGATGGCGATCTCCAGGTCCTCGGGCGGCACCTTCTGTCCGTTGGATAGCACCAGGATCTCCTTGATCCGGCCACGAATATAGATGCGACCGCCTTCGATGCGGGCCTGATCCCCGGTGTGGAGCCAGCCCTCCCGGTCGATTGCCTGGCGCGTCGCCTCGGGATGGCGCCAATAGCCCAGCATCACGCCGGGACTGCACACCAGGAGCTCGTCCCTGTCCCCGAGCTGGACCTCCACGCCCGGCAGGGGTTCGCCCACGGATTCGGGGACGTTGCGCGCAAGGGTGTTTCCGCTCACCACCGGCGAGGCCTCGGTGAGACCGTAGCCCTGGAGCAGGGGTAGGCCCAAGCCGATGAAGAACCGCGCCACCTCCGGATGCAGGGGCGCGCCCCCGCTCACCGCCAGGCGCAAGCGCCCGCCGAACCGTGCCAACACCTTCGCCGCTACCAGGCGGTGGAGGAGCGGCCACAGTGGCCGTTGCCAAGGCGGCGCCGGGGCAGCCCGTCGCTGCTGCGCCTCGAAGCGCCGCCAACCGGATTCCACGGTCAAACGCAGCAGCCAGGCCGCCAGGAGGCCTGTGCGTTGGACCCGCTCCCGCACCCGGGCATAGGCGGCATCGTAAACCCGTGGCACCGAGACCAGGACCGTGGGGCGGACGGAGACCAGATCCTCCGCCAGGCTCTGTAGCGAGCGGGCATACGCCACGGCGGCGCCCACCATCATGGGGACATAGTAGCCCACCGTGCGCTCGAACATGTGGGCGAGGGGTAGGAACGAAAGGAACAGGTCGTCGGGATAGGCGGCCACGGCCTCCAGCACCGCTTGGGCGTTCCACAGGATGTTGCGATGGGAGAGCATCACCCCCTTGGGGGGGCCGGTCGTCCCCGAGGTATAGACCAGGGTGGCCAGGGCGAGGGGATCGCCTACATCGGTTTCGAACGGCGCCGGCGCTGATCCGAGCCACCGGGCGCAATCGACGGCCGCCGCGTCCTCCTCCGCGCCGCTGCAGGGTTCCAGACAGATCACCCGCTTCAAGGCGGGGAGCTTCTGGCGATAGGGCATAAGCCCCCGCCATCTCTGGCGCGAAGCCACGAGGAGCAGCCGCGCCTCCGAGTCGGCAAGAAGATACGCGACGTTCTCCAGGCTATCGGTCGCGTACAGGGGAACCACGACGAGTCCCAGGGATTGGGCCGCCATATCGCAGCACACCCATTCCACGCCGTTCGGCGCGAGGATTGCCACCCGCTCGCCCGGGGCGAGGCCCTCTGCAGCCAAGGCAGTCCGCCAGCGCCCAGCGAGCGCTGCCACCTCGGCCCACGTGTGGCTGCGCCATTCCCGCGCTGCCGGATCGAATTGTCGATAAGCAAGCCCCTCGGGCGTGCGTTGCACCCGCTGCAGGAACAGCCCGGGAAGGGTGCGCGCCTCGTCGCACCCGATCGCTCCAGAAGGAAGGCGGGCTCGATCCACGGGCCGGGGTCAGCGTTTTGCCCGGCGACCGGCTCACTCCAGGACGAAGGTGATCTTCAGGTCCACCCGGTACCTGGCGATGTTTCCGCCTTCCACCACCACCTGCTGCTCCTTGACCCAGGCGGCGCGAATGTTGCGGACGGTCTTGGAGGCGGTCTCGATCCCGTGGCGGATCGCGTCCTCGAAACTCTGGGTGGATTCGGCGCTGATTTCGATGACTTTCGCGACGGACATGGTCTTACCCCTTCCTGTGTCTGCGGCAAATGATCGATGGCCGTTTGCCATCGTCCATCTCCTCTCGAGGAGGAGGTTTCCGTGCGGGCGGCCACTGTGCATCGTCTCGACGGTGCTCCCGGCTGCCCAGACCCATTGCAGCACGAACGGGAAGTAGCCGGTTTGACTTGCATCAAACCGGTGCCCTCCCGGCACGCCTAAACTGGCGAAAACGGTCCGGAGCGAAGCGAGGAAGGAACGGTCATGTTTCAACACATCTTTGTTCCCATCGACGGAAGCGCCACATCGCAAGCCGCGCTGGAGACGGCGCTCCAACTGGCGAAGGAGCAGGGCGCCGAGGTGCGGATCGTCCATGTCTTCAAGCGTTTCGTGATTTCCTCCGGCGGCAAGCTCATCGATCTCACCGAGGCGTTCAAGCAGGAGGGAGAGGCAGCGTTGGTGCGAGCGAAGGAACGGGCGCGCGCGGCGGGCGTGGCGGCTGCGACCGAACTGATCGATGCCGGCGGACGGCGCATCTCGGTGGCCATCGTGGAAGAAGCGCTCCGATGGCCCGCCGATCTCATCATCATGGGCACCCATGGGCGGCACGGCATCGAGCATTTGCTTCTCGGCAGTGTGGCAGAAGGCGTCGCTCGGCGAAGCCCTATCCCCGTCATGCTGATACGGGGGCGGTGAAGACGACGCCTTACCGCTCGAAGTCCTCCGAGTTTGCGCTCCCATCCTTCCGGGAGCGGCTGCGCTTCGCTTCGGGCCTCTCCTCTATCCAACAAGCTCTGACGTGCGATATGGGAAGGTAGCCCGGCGGTGGGTCCGTGCATCCTCTTCCTTATCCGCTATCTTGTCTCCTATCGGGCAAGGATCTTCACCTCGACGCATTCCTGTTTCTGCAGAAGACCGCTCTCGATGTTGCCTGCCGCTTGGTAAACACCAAGAAGACCGCAAAAGCGGCCCTCGCCAGCGACGAGTTCATCGCCCGGGCGATGCGGGAGATCGAACGGCTGCTCAAGCGGGGCAAAAGCAAGCGCAGAGCCTAGCGGAGGCGGCACTTGAAAGCGTCCCGACGATAGGGCTTCAGGCGTGCAGCGCCTCACCACTGCGGCGGGCCCGGGCGCGCACGATAGCCTTGCGCGCCTCTTCCGCCAGCAGCATGACCAGGGCGAAGGGAAGCACGAAGAGCCACGCCTGCGCCGGAATCGGTGCCGTCCCGAAGAGCGTATTACCCCAAGGGGTGTACAGGATCGCGAGCACGAGGGCGAGCTCGAACCCGATCCCCGCCAGGATGAGGCGATTGGAACCGACCCCACGCGCCATTACCGAGTCCAACTCCGAGCGGCACAACCAGACGTTGACCACCTGCATCAAGACGATAGCAGTGAGGCAAGCGCCGGTGGCCGCCCGATACAACGGGTCCGAGGAGGCAAGGAGCGCACCATAGGTCCAGCCGCCTTGGCTCAACACGAAGAAAAACGCTCCGAGGGCGGCCGCCGCTTCGAACAATCCGAGAAACAGGTAGGCGCGGGCGACCAGCGGTGCGTCCACCAGGCGCTGGTCGGTGCGCCGCGGTGGTCGGCGTAGCACTTCCGGTGCCGGCGGCTCCGCCCCTAGGGCCAGCGCCGGGAGCATGTCGGTCCCCAGATCGACGGCCAGGATCTGCGCCACGGTGAGGGGCAGCGGAATGGGGAACAAGGCGAAGGCGATGTAGGGAACGATCTCCGGAATGTTTGAAGTGAGAATGTAAGTCAGGAACTTGCGGATGTTGTCGAATACGGCACGGCCCTCTTCGATGGCAGCGACGATGGAAGCGAAATTGTCGTCCAACAACACCATATCCGCCGACTCCTTGGCCACGTCGGTGCCGGCGACCCCCATGGCGATTCCGATGTGTGCCTCCCGCAGCGCCGGGGCGTCGTTGACCCCGTCTCCGGTGACTGCCACCACCTCCCCCTTGCGTTTGAGCGCGGCCACGATCCGGCGCTTCTGCTCGGCGCCGATTCGAGCGAACAAGATCTCGGGGGCATCGAGAGCGAGCTGAAGCTGGGTGTCGGAGAGACGCTCGAGCGCGTCCCCCGTCAACAGACGCGGCTCGCCATCGCTTGCGAGGCCAATCGTCCGGGCCAGGGCGAGCGCCGTCCGGGGATGATCTCCAGTCACCATGATCACCTTGACGCCGGCGCTGCGGCATTGGGCGATGGCGCCGGGAACCTCCGGGCGCGGCGGATCTTCCAGCGCCGCAAGCCCGGCCAGCACCAGCTCGCGCTCCAGCGCCTCTTGGGTCCACTCGCGCTCCACCGGGCGGAAGGCAAGGGCGATGACCCGCAATCCCTCTCGCGCCAGCCGTTCCTGCACGTCGAGAAGGACAGCGCGATAGCCTTGGTCCAAGGGCTCGGGTCCGTCAGCACGCCACACGCTTGTGCAACGGGGCAGCAGTGTCTCCAAGGCACCTTTGCTATAGAGAAGCAAGCCCTCCCCGTAGCGATAGAGGGTGGACATGAAGCGCCGCTCGGAATCGAACGGCACTTCGTGCACCCGCTCGCCCCGCTCGACGACGCCGTGGTGACGCGCGAAATCCACGAGCGCCACCTCCAGCGGATCCCCTCGCTCCGAGGCCGGTCCCGTCCCCAAGCTGTGGCAATGAGCCGCCGCTTCGAGCAGAGGCCTTCCCGCCTCACCCAGCCGGGCTTGCGCATCCGCCAGGGTGTCCGCGTAATACAAGGTACGAACGCGCAGCCGATTCAGAGTAAGGGTGCCGGTTTTGTCGGTACAGATCACCGTGGTCGACCCCAGGGTTTCCACCGAGGGAAGATGGCGAATCAGGGCGTTGCGCCGCGCCATGCGCTGCGCTCCCATGGCGAGCGCCAGAGTCACGGTAGGCAACAGTCCCTCCGGCACGTTGGCCACAGCGATGCCGATGGCGAACAAAAACTTGTCCCAGAACGGAAGTCCCACCGTATCACCGATGAAGAAGAACAGCACGCCCAAGACGAGCGCGAGCAGCGCGATCCAGCGGGAGAGCCGGGCGATCTCCCGCTGTAGTGGCGATTCGGCTTTGGGTGTGGCCTGGGTGAGATGGGCGATGCGCCCGAACTCGGTGCGCATCCCGGTGGCGAACACCACCGCCTTCGCCTCTCCGGCGACGAGGGTCGTGCCCGCGAGCACGACATTGTGCGCCGCGAGCACGTTTTCGACGCTGCAGGGTTCGGCGCTGCGCGCCTGGGGCAGCGACTCGCCGGTGAGGGTCGCCGCATTGACCCGCACGCCGTAGGCCTCCAACAGCCGGCAGTCGGCAGGCACGTCGTCTCCGGCGGCCAAGTAGATGAGATCGCCCGGCACCAGGTCGCGCACCGGGAGCGAGCGCACGCGACCGTCGCGCATCACCCGGACCTGGTGCGGTAGCAAGCGCTGCAACGCGGCCAGGGTCCTTTCGGCGCGAAACTCCTGCCAGAAAGAAAACACTCCGTTTACCACGATCACGCCGATGACCGCAAACCCGATCATGGCCATTCCCCGGCCCGGGTCCCAGTGCTCGGCGAGAAAAGCGAGCGCCGCCGCGAACCAGAGCACCAGCGCGAGGAAATGGGTTACGTGGCGCAGGGCGCGCCACGACCAGGGCGTTCGTGGTGCCTGCTCGATCTCGTTCGGGCCGAACTCGGCCTGCCGTCGTGCGGCCTCGGCGGAACTCAGCCCGCGCTCGGAGCTATTGAGGCTGGCGAGCGCCTCGGTCGCGCACAGGCGGCAGAGGGCGGACGTGGACGTCGCTGCGTCCACCTTCCCTCTCAAAGCTTATAGCCGATTCTGCGCAGCAGATCCTTGCGCCACTGGATGTCCTCTTCGCCCTCGATGCCCCTGGCACGGAAGCCGTCCACCACGCCCAGGACGGCGCGCCCCTGCTCGGTCTCGGCCAGAATAACCTCGGTCGGATTGGCCGTGGCGCAGAAGATACGGCACACTTCCGGCACCGCCTTGAGCGTGTTCAGGACGTTGAGCGGGTAGAAGCCTTCGCCCAGGAAAACGATGAAGCAGTGGCCGGCAGCAATGGTCATGGCGTTCTTCCGAGCGAGCTCCACCATTGCGGAATCGGTGCCCGACCAGCGGACCAGGCATTTGCCGGAGGCTTCGCAAAAGGCCAGGCCGAACGCGATGCCGGGAACCGCCGCGACCAGGGCCTCGTGGATGTCCTCCACCGACTTGATGAAGTGGGTCTGCCCCAGAATGAAATTGACCGCTTCCGGTTTATCGATCTTCACGGTGACGAGTTCCATCTCGAGATCCCTCCTGAAGAACGCGCCTGGACTACTTCCTCGGCACGGGACGAGCCGTGCCCGGTGACGTGCTATCTGCCGAAGTTTAGTCTTCCAGTCTGCGCTCCGCCGTGTCGAAGGCGTCGCGCATGGGCAACGTACAAGTCCTCCGCGCCCTGACGATGAACCGAGCATTCCCCGACAGGGAAGCGCAGGTCGATGCGCACGTTGAAGTGACGGTCCTAGGGTTTGTGGCGCCGCTCCTCCTCAACGACCACGGGGCAACGGGTGGGCTGGGGATAAAATTTCTCGAGATTTTGCCGCCTTGGCTCGGGTCTCGGCTTTCACCGCGTCAGAGGCAGGTACGTCTCGGAAAGTGATCTGCAAGGGAACTTGCATGATGCCTGCTCTCTCCGTCTAGCCGTGGGCTTTCGACCCGTCAGATTACCTGGGCCGCTGCAGCCCGATTTGACCTGGATCAAACGGAGCCCCCCTCTCCCGCTCGTGCAGACGCAGGATGCTCTCGACCACGCGGACCACTTCGTCGTCTGCCAGGGGGGGACGGCATCGCACGCGGTTCCAGGCGAGTAAAAGCTCGAGCACCACCTGCGGATCGACGCCGTGCCACAACAGGTGCCCGGCCAGGGAGGCGATGGTGTTGTTGCGTTGCCCTTGCGCCACGCCCTCCTGCACGAGGGTACGCCAATGGGTGATCGGATGCCCCGCCCGCGGCCTCGCGGGAAGTACGAGGCGCAAAAGCCACGGGGGCACGGGCGCCAGCGGCACCTCGTCGGGGGAACGTCCCGGCACCCAGGCGTAGCGCCGCCCGCTCGGATGTCGCGACGGCGGCGCCACCACCATACCGCCGTCCCCGCGCAGGTCTAGACCCGAGGCGATGGCGACCCGGTTCGGCACCACGCCACCAGGATGGGAAAAATAGTAGTGTCGCCCCCCGCCTCCGGTTATCGCCTCGACGGTAACAGGCAGCGCGCCATGCTCGGCTATAAGGGCGGCGAGGCTCGCCTCCCCCCCATGGCGGGGATCCACATCCAGCACCACGACCTGGGACATCGCCCCGGTGACGATCGCCAGGTTAGCATCGCCGCAGCGATGGAACCAAGCCTCCAGTTCCTCTGGCGTCGGAAGGCGGCGCTGGAACTCGGCCCACGGCACCACAGGCCGCTTGCCCCGCGGCTCCACCGGGACCACCGACCAGCCGCGGGCAAGATACCCGCGGGCCGCCGCCAGGGGCGAAGGCCGCGATTCGGACACGGGCTTCCCCCGGCTCATCGGCGCAAGCGAAACGGATGCTCAAGGGCTACCCTGCCATGCACGCCTTCGCGTGCAGAAACGTGACAGGGCGGGCCAAGTCCGCCTGTCCGGGCGCTCCCGTCCCCGGAGCAACGTGCCCGTAGACGTCGGGCATGGGCACACCCAACGGCCTGGATAGCCGTGCCACCTTTCTGATCTGCTCGGACTCCCGGTCGTTCCTGTGGGCGAGGAGGTTGCGGGTGCCGAAGAGGCCTAGCGGCGTTTCCCGGATCCGAGCAGCGCTTTCTAGGCACCGGGTGCTCCTTGCCCAGTGGGTCCGTGTCCATGGCGGAACGCCTAGACGTCCACCACGCAACGCGCTTCCCATTGCCCGTCCCGTTCCCTAACGGAAAGCATGGTGAGGGTCGCACCCTTCACCTCCACGCCCCGCTCCATGCGGGGGGTCCAAACCTCGCCGATAGCCTCCCCCACCCAGCGATCCCCTCGCCGCTCCAGGCAGAAGCGGCTGAAGACGGCGCCATGCTCCCGCGCTGCCGCGAGCAGCCGGTTGAGCCAGGTCACCAGGGCGAGCTCCACGTCCGATTCTTCGAACTCTACCTGCACGGTGAGGGTGTGACCGACTTGGGTGAGATCGGTCATGATGGCGAACATCGCTTGTGCCGCCGATGCGAACGCCTCGGTCACGCTCCGCCCTCGCCCGATCACGCCGATGTCGGCGTCGTGCTCGAAATAGTCGTAGCTTTGCGCTTCCATCTCACTCCTTACCAACCCTCTTTCGGGCCATAGTGCACAGCCAATTTACCACGCCGGCCAGCGGTGAGCGCGAGCCTTGCGTGCCCGGAGCCCAACCAGCGTGGTACCCCGGGCGAGAGCTGCTTTGGGGCGTTGCGCCCTCCACCATGCCTACGTGCTGGAGGGCCGACGCCGTGTCGCGTGGAATCCGCACCGTGCCTCGTTCACGGCTGCAACGCTGCCTTCATTGATCTAGATCAACACCCGTCCGATGGGCTGCGGTACCTTTGTGGCTGCGTGCATCGGAACCTGCGAGGTCGTCCATGGCCTTGAGCAAGAAGCAGTTGGATCGGTTGGCGCGCGCCATCATGCAGCGTCGCGAAGCGCTCTTGAGGGAATTGCTCCAGGATGCGGGCCGGGCTCGCGAGGAAGTCTACGGCGCACTGGCGGGCTCGGTGCCGGACACGGCCGATCAGGCGGTCGCCGACCTGCTCTCCGACCTCGACCAGGCGGAGCTCTCCCGCGACCTACAGGAGCTGCGCGACCTAGAGGCCGCTCGGGCGCGCCTTGCGGACGGAACCTTCGGTCGATGCGTCGATTGCGGCCGGGAGATAGAATTCGAACGGCTCCAGGTCTGCCCGACTGCGGTGCGCTGCTTCGAGTGCCAACGCCTGCACGAAAGAACCTATGCCCATCCCGGGGAGTCCTCCCTGTAAACCCAATCGCGGTGCACCCTGCCGCCATGCACCCCATACCCCCTTTTCCTGTCCATAAGCTCGTGCATATCCCGGACGGCCCGGCCGTGATCGAGGGTATGCTGGAGGCGCCGAAAGCCCCCCAGGGAATGGTGCTGTTCGCCCACGGCAGCGGCTCCAGCCGGCATTCCCCACGCAACAATTACGTGGCGCGGGTCTTGCGGGAGGCAGGGATCGGCACCTTGCTCATGGATCTGCTGACGACGGAAGAGGATCGGAATGACGAGACCCGCTTCGACATCCTCCTCCTCACCCGACGCTTGATGGTCGCCACCCGATGGCTGCGCCAGCAGGCGGGTTATGGCTCGTTACCGATGGGCTATTTCGGCGCGAGCACGGGTGCGGCAGCGGCGCTGCGGGCGGCCGCGGAGCTCGGGGAAGCAATCGCCGCCGTGGTCTCCCGGGGCGGCCGGCCGGACCTGGCCGGTCGGGAGACGCTGCGCCGGGTGCGCGCTCCCACCCTCTTGCTGGTCGGCGGCCGGGACGCAGGGGTGATCGAGCTCAACCAAGCCGCCTATGAAGTGATGACCTGCGAAAGGCGGCTTTCCATCATCCCAGGCGCCACCCATCTGTTCGAAGAACCCGGTGCCCTGGAGGAGGTCGCGCGCCAGGCGAGCGCCTGGTTCGCGGGCCACTTCGGTGCGGCGCCGCTTTCCCAGCCTTCCTCGGACTGATTGCCAGGCGCACCGCCCGGAACGATCCAGACGCTGAGCTCGCCCGCGAAGAGCCCGCCCGAGGACGATCCCTCGTCGTTGCGGCGCTTCTGCGCCCCAGAGCCTGGCTTCAGGCTGGCGTGACGGCCCCGATCGCCGCGAGGCTCAAACACCCCGCAGCGCGCAACACCCACCGGTAAGTACATCGGATCACTTTTCCACTACCACCCGGGCGGGCTTTCGTCCTGCAAGCAGCGCGGCCACCGTGTCATCGTCTACCTGAGGGAAGTCGAGATAGAACGCGCTCACGGCGCCGAAGTCTTCCGGTGCGTGGAGGCACACGACCTCGTCCGCGTAGCGGCCCACTTTGTCGAGGCTATCCCGCGCCGCCACCGGTACGGCGCAGACGAGCCAGGCCGGCTTCTTCGCCCGCACCGCGTGCAGGGCCGCGATCATGGTGGCGCCGGTGGCGAGTCCGTCGTCCACCACGATGACGGTTCTTCCCGCCGGGTCGATCGGCTGGCGCGCGGGCGTGTACTTGTGCCGGCGTGCCTGCAGAATCTCGAGTTGGCGTCGCCTCTCCGCTTCGAGATAGGCCGGGTCTGCCCCGACCCGGGCCGCGTAGTCGGCCACATAGGTCCAGCCGGATTCGTCGACCGCCCCCACCGCGAACTCGGGACTGAACGGCGCTCGCAGCTTCGTCACCAGCACCACGTCCAGCTCGCCATCCAGCGCATCGGCCAGCACCCGTCCCATCTCGATGGCGCCGCGGGGGATCGCCAGCACCAAGGGGCGGGCGCCGCGGTACTGGGCCAGCGCGGCCGCCAGTCGGCGCGCCGCGTCGATGCGGTTTTCGAAAATCATCCCGCCTCCACAGGCACCCGCACGGGCCTTTCCTCAAAGGACGGCAAGCCACGCGTTGCCGCCTCCCGCGCGATGCCGCCCCGAACCGTCCGGGCAAGCCCGGCCACTTGGTCGGCGAGCGCCTCCAGCAGATCGTCGAGGGAGATGATACCCTCGAGCCGCCCGTCGGCAGCCGTCACCAGGACGCGGCGCACGCCGGCGCTCTGCATGACGTCGATCGCGTCTTCGACACTCGCCTCCGCGGGCACGGTTACCAGCCGGCCGCTCACCAGCTGGCCGACCATCGCCTGCTGAGGGGCAATCCCACGGGCCATGGCCAGGACCACCAAGTCCCGGTCGGTGACCACGCCCGCAGCCATGGATCCGTTCGGCGTGTCCTGGGTGACGAGCAAAGCTCCTACGTGGTATTCGCGCATCAGCGCGGCGGCTTGTTCCAGGGTGGCGCTGTGGTCTGTCGCCACGATTTCGCGCGTACAGATATCTCCGACTTTCATGGTCGCTCCTTTCCTTGTTGGCCCCTGCGGCCGGCTGCCGGGACCGGCGTACCGGACTTCGATCAACGATACCCCCCCTCCCGGACGGGACATTGACCTATATCAAAGGACGTTCGGCCCCATGGACCTCGACCCGATTCGCACCGATGTTGCCACGCCGGCAAAGCGAAAGGACGGGTGATAGAATCCTTGCGGTTCGAGCATGAGCGCCATCCCTGATCTTCCCGGCCCCCGCGGCCGGCGCTTGTCCATCCCGACGACCCGCGCGGTCCTGGCGTCGGTATCCGCGCTGGCGATTGTCATCGCCACAGGCACCGCGCTCATCCTGGGAGAGCTGCGCAGCCGCCAAATCGCCGACGCCCAACGCGAAGTGGCCAACGTGAGCCGCCTTCTGGCAGAGCAGACCGCGCGCACGTTGCAGAGCGTGGACTTTATCCTCAAAGGAGCGATCGAGCGCGTGCGGGAGGGGCAAGCCCGCCCCCAGCTCATGGAACAGACGACCGTGCGCGCCCTGATGCAGGCGCGCATCAGCGGCGTGCCTTACGTCCGGGCGCTTTGCATCTTCGACCCCCAGGGGCGCCTGTCCTTGCATTCACATGTCCATCCCGCCCCCAAGCTCTACGCTGGCGACCGAGACTACTTCAAGGTGCACATGGAAAACCCGGGCTACGGCCTGTACATCGACAAACCCGCCCGCAGCCGCCTCACCGGCGAATGGACGATCCAGCTGAGCCGCCGCATCGACGGTCCCGGCGGCGAATTTCAGGGGGTGTTCTCGGCAGCGCTCAACCCTGCGCATTTCGAAGCGCTCTATCGGGCCCTGGACCTGGGCCGCAATAGCTCGATCAGCTTGTTCCTGCGCGACGGCACCCTGCTGGTGCGCTACCCGCGCGAGGAGTCGTTGATCGGCCGCTCCTTCGCTGACTCCCCCGCGTTCCAAGCTCTGGCACATCCAGACCACGACATCGAAGGAGCTCGCGTCCTGCGCACTACCGGAGCTAACGCCACCCTCACCGGCGTGCGCGAGGTCGGCCCCTTTCCCCTCGTGATCGCAGTGTCCCGCAGCGAAGAGGCTCTCCTCGCCCAATGGCGGCGCGACGCGGTTTTGATCGCCTTTGGCGCCGCGGTGGTGACGCTACTGCTCGCCGCAGCCGGTATTGTCCTCGCGCGCGAGCTATCCCGAGAAGCGGCCATGGGCCGGGCCCTGCGGGACAGCGAGGCACGCCTGAGCGGCATTGTCCAGTCGGCCATGGACGCGATCATCACCGCCGATGAAAACCAGCGCATCGTCCTGTTCAACCCCGCGGCGGAGAGGGTGTTCCGCTGTCCCGCGGCGGAGGCGATCGGATCGCCGCTGGAGCGCTTCATCCCCGAACGCTTTCGCGCCGCCCACCGGCACCACGTGGAGCAGTTTGGCACGACCGGCGCGACCTCAAGAAAAATGGGCGATCTCACCGTGCTCTACGGGCTTCGAGCCGACGGCGAGGAATTTCCCATCGATGCGTCGATCTCACAGGTAGTGGTGGGTGGCAAAAAACTCTATACCGTGGTCCTGCGGGACATCACTCTACGCCGCCAAGCGGAAGAGGATCTGCGCGAATCCCACGACCGGCTGCGGGAGCTCACCGCGGCGCTTGAATCCGTGCGGGAGGATGAGCGGGCGCGCATTTCCCGGGAATTGCACGACGAGCTCGGCCAGCAATTGACGGCGCTGCGCATGGATGTCTCCTGGCTCGCCTCGCGGCTCTCCTCCAGCCAACCGGCGCTGCTGGAAAAGCTGAACGGTATGAAGGCGACCATCGACGCCACGGTGCGCGCCACGCGGCAGATTTCCGCGGAGCTTCGACCCCTGGTGCTGAGCGAGCTGGGGCTGGTGGCGGCGGCCGAATGGCTGGTGCAGGACTTCTCCCGCCGCACCGGGATCAAGGCGGAGTTGGACCTCGACCTGGACGAGCACGATCTGACGCTGGACGATCGCCTAGCCACCGCCATGTTTCGCGCCCTGCAGGAATCCTTGACCAACGTAGCGCGTCATTCCCGCGCCTCCCGGGTGGACGTCTGCCTTGCCGCTCCCGACGGCGCCCTGGTGCTCAAGGTGCAGGACAACGGCAGGGGCATGGCGCCGGGCGAAGAACGCAAGAGCGGCTCTTTCGGTCTTCTGGGCATGCGCGAGCGCGTACAGGCGCTGGGAGGAAAGGTCGTGGTGCGTTCGAGTCCCGGAAAAGGTACGACTGTGGAGGTGAGCGTTCCGCTCGCCAGTGTTGCGGCGGGAGGTGTCCCATGATCCGGGTGCTCCTCGCCGACGACCACACGATCGTGCGCGACGGCCTCAAGCAGATCCTGGCCGAGACTGGAGACCTGGTCGTGGCCGGCGAGGCGGCGGACGGCTTTGACGTGCTACGCAAGGTCCGCGAGCAGGACTGGGACGTGCTGGTGCTGGACATGTCCATGCCCGGCCGAAGCGGCATCGAGCTCATCAAGCAGCTCAAGGCCGAGAAACCCAGACTGCCGATCCTGGTGCTCAGCATGCACCAGGAGGAGCAATACGCCATACGAGCTCTACGCTCCGGCGCGTCCGGCTATCTCACCAAGGACACCGACACAGCGCAGCTCGTGGCAGCGATCCGCAAGGTGGCCGCAGGCGGGGTCTACCTGAGCGGAGTGATGGCAGAGCGCATGGCGATGAATCTCATGCCTGCGGCCTGCAGCCTGCCCCATACTCAGCTCTCCGACCGGGAGCTCACCGTTTTCGAGATGCTGGTGTCCGGCCTCGGCGTCACGGATATCGCCGAGCGCCTGTGCCTCAGCGTCAAGACGGTGAGCACCCACAAGAGTCGCATCCTGCAAAAGATGAACATGACGAGCACCGCAGAGCTGGTGCGCTACGCGGTGAAGCATGGTCTCATCCGCGATCCGGAAGGATAGACCTCCCCTCCGCCTCCGGAGCTGCGGCCACGGGGGTTCCTTTTGTAGGAATCCTCCTAGGAGGTTTCTTCCATTCCTACACGCACTTTAAGCATCCTCCGATATCCCGTAGCTGCGTGAATCCGCATAATGGATTCACAAAGCGTGTTCTGGGAACAAGCGTGGTGAAGGTGTTCGTCGTGGAGGATTCGGCGCTAGTACGGGAGCGGCTCGTCACCCTGCTGGAAGAGATCGCCACCGTGGAACTGGCGGGGGAAGCCTCCAGCGTGCCGGAGGCAATCGAGGGCATTGCGCACACCTGTCCCGATGCGGTGATCGTGGATCTCATGCTGGCGGACGGCAGCGGGATCGATGTCCTGCGCGCGATCGCTCGCGGGGGATTGCGGGTCAAGACCATTGTGCTCACGAACTATCCTACCGACGAGTTCTTCCGCAAGTGCATGGAAGCCGGCGCCGATTATTTTCTGGACAAGACGATCGATTTCGACCGGGTGAAAGGCATCCTGGAGAGCCTCACGGAAAAAGACTTGCCCTCGGCATGAACGTTCGGCCGGAGAATGCCCGGCGGTCCCGAAAAAGTGCAAAGGAGAAGGAGATGGGTGTGAACAAGACGGACGCGTTTGACTGGCTGGACGAAAGTCATGGCCTGGGCGCCGGTCCCAAAGACCGGGCGTACGCCGATTGCGCAGGATGTCCGGTGCGGCGCACCTGCCTATGGGCGGCCGCGCCGGCCGAAGCTTTCCAAGGGCTTCACCCGATCGTCCATGTACGCCGCCGGGTACGCCGGGGAGAATCCCTGTTTCGCTCTGGAGATCCGTTCGGCGCCCTCTACACGATCCGCAGCGGTTTTTTCAAAACCACCCTGTTGTACGCCGACGGGCGAGAGCAAGTCGGGGGCTTCTACATGGCCGGGGAGACGCTCGGGCTCACCGGCATCGGACCGCAAGTCCACATCAGCACCGCCACGGCACTGGAGGACGGAGAAGTCTGTGCCGTTCCATTTCCGGCACTCGAGCAGGCGCTTCTCGACTCGCCCCTTATGCAAAGGCGCTTCCACAAGGTCATGGCGGAGGAGATTGTGCGGGAGCAGGCTACCATGATGCTGCTAGGCTCGTTTGATGCGGAGGGACGAGTGGCGGCCTTTCTCCTGAATCTGGCCTGCCGCTACGCTTCGCTCGGATATTCTGCGGAAGAATTTCACCTGCGCATGACCCGGGAGGAGCTGGGCAGCTACCTCGGTCTTACGCTGGAGACCGTGAGCCGCACGTTTTCCAAGATGCATGAAGCCGGCCTGGTGGCGGTCAACCTGAAGCAGGTGCGCATCCTCGACGTGGAGGGACTGAGACGGGTCTTGAGCCGGGAAAGGCAGTCGCCAGAGCGCCTACCGCGGCTGTATCTGGCGGCACGCAAGGCCGCCAAACCCTCTCGAGGCCCTTTGCGTAGCGGCGCCAAAGCACCGCCCCTGCCCGCGCTGGGCTCGGCACCGCTTTCTCTGGTCTGCTGACGGGGGAGGGTCGGTGAGCGTCAGATGATCGCCCGCGAGGCCGTCTTTCCGGGACCGGGGGATCGGGCCCCGGGACGAAAGCAGGCGCCGCTCGGGGCTCCGCACCGTCACCTTGAGGGGCACGCCGAGGGCCTGAGCGGCAAGAGCGCTCGCAGTGCGAGCGAGGAGGCCCCGCCTGCGGGCACCCGAATCCCGGTCACGCCAGCGCGTCGAGCAGCGGGCAACGCCTAGACCGCCCTCAGCCCTGCATCCCGGCAGGCGATCCGTGGCGCATTGAGCGTGCGCTGAGACACTCACCCGGACAATACGCCCATGGCACAGCTTTACGGATTCGACGCGTACTCGCCTCAGGAAATCGCCGACAAAGTGGAAACGGTGGGTGTGGCCAAGGCGCGGCTGCCCCTCCCCGCCATGGCCATGCTGGGAGTGCTGGCCGGCGGCTTCATCGGGCTCGGCGCGCTCTATTTCACCCTGGTCGCCTCCGATGCTTCCCTGCCCTTCGCCGCGTCGCGAGTGCTGGGCGGGGTCGCTTTCTCCATGGGGCTGATCTTGGTGGTGGTGGCAGGGGCAGAGCTTTTCACCGGCAACAACCTCCTGGTCATGGCCTGGGCCGACCGCAGGATCACCACGGGGGAAATGCTGCGCAACTGGACCATCGTCTACGTGACCAACGCCGTCGGCGCTGTCGGCCTGGCGGTGGTGGTCTATCTGGCGCAACATCCCGAGATGGCCGGCGGCGCTATCGGCCGGCAGGCGGTCAAGCTCGCCGCGGCGAAGGCGAGTCTTCCCTTCGTCGAAGCCTTTTTCAAGGGCGTTCTGTGCAACGTGCTGGTATGCCTCGCCGTGTGGCTGGCGATGGCGGGCCGATCGGTGACCGACAAAGTGCTCGCCATCGTCTTTCCCATCTCCGCCTTCGTCGCGGCCGGCTTCGAGCACTCGGTCGCCAACATGTATTTCCTCGCCTTGGGATGGATGCTCCAGGGAACATACATCGGCACAGAAGGCGCCCCAATCGGCTGGAGCGGCATTGTGGGCAACCTGGTGCCCGTCACCCTGGGCAATGTGGCCGGCGGCAGCCTGATGGTGGCTCTCGTGTACTATCTTATCTATCGACGGCCGCACAGTACTTCCGCTCCGGGAAACTGACGGCCGCGCCTTCATCCTGCGCGAAAGACGAACACTCCAATGCTGGACGATTTTGTTCGAGAGCCGCGCATCGCCTACTTCTCCATGGAGATGGCCCTGCGCAACGAAATCCCTACCTACAGCGGCGGCTTGGGAGTGCTGGCAGGCGACACCATGCGCACGAGCGCCGACTTGGGGCTGCCCCTGGTGGGCGTCACTCTGGTGAGCCGCGCCGGCTATTTCCGACAGGAGATCGACGCCACCGGACGACAGGTGGAGCGACCCGATCCCTGGGAGCCAGAGCGTTGGACAAGCCCCCTCAACGCGAAGGTGGCGGTGGGCATCGAAGGACGCGAGGTCTGGATCCGGGGCTGGCTCTACGTGGTGCAAGGCCACATGGGCGGTCGAGTGCCCGTCATCCTCCTGGATACCGCCTTGGACGAGAACCGGCCGGAGGATCGGGAAATTACCCACTTTCTCTACGGTGGAGACGAAACCTACCGGTTGAAGCAGGAAATCGTCCTCGGCATCGGCGGCGTGCGCCTGCTCCAGGCCCTTGGCTTCACCGTGCGGCAATATCACATGAACGAAGGTCATTCCGCCCTTCTTGCCCTGGAGCTCCTGCGCCGCCACGCCTATCCACCGGAGGACGTGAGGCCCGGCGAGCCGCCCTTCGACATCCCGCGGGTACGGGAGCTTTGCAACTTCACCACCCACACCCCCGTGGAGGCGGGCCATGACCGCTTCTCCTATGACCTGGTGCGGCGTGTCCTGGGAGACTTCATCGATCTGGAAACGCTCAAATCCCTGGCGGGGAAAGACGTGCTCAACATGACGCGCCTTGCCCTGAGCCTTTCCGAGTACGTGAACGGTGTCGCCAAACGCCACGCCGAAGTGTCCCGCAGGATGTATCCGGGCTACCGGGTGCACGCGGTGACCAATGGAGTGCATCCTTACACCTGGACGTGCGAAAGCATCCGCCGGCTCTACGATACCCATCTGCCCGGCTGGTGCCACGAGCCGGAGCTGCTCTCGCGCGCCGATCGGATCCCGGACGCGCAACTATGGGAGGCCCATCGCCAGGCCAAAGGCCGGCTCATCGAGAAAGTCAAGGCATCCAGTGGGATCGCCTTTCTCCCCGAGCAGCCCATCCTCGGCTATGCGCGACGCATGACGGCGTACAAGCGGCCAGATCTCCTGTTCACCGACGTGGAGCGTCTGAAGGCGATCGCCCGGAAGCAGCCCTTCCAGCTCGTACTCGCGGGCAAGGCCCATCCTCGCGACGAGCCGGGCAAGGGCTTGATCGAGCTGCTCCATGCCCATATGCGGCAGCTCGCCGGGGCTCTCCCCATCGCCTATCTCCCCAACTACGATATGGACACCGCCCTCGCCATGGTCTGCGGCTGCGATGTATGGCTCAACACCCCGCTTCCCCCACTGGAAGCCTCGGGCACGAGCGGCATGAAAGCTGCGTTCAACGGCGTGCCCCAGCTCTCCATCCTGGACGGATGGTGGGTAGAGGGCTGTATCGAGGGGGTGACGGGATGGTCGATTGGGGACGGGGGGCAAG